>SKNP01000026.1 GCA_007120485.1 Nitriliruptoraceae bacterium | reverse complement strand
GGGGGCATCAGGTTCGCATCGGCTGGTTCGTGGCCGGTGCCGTGGGCCGGCCCGAACGACCGACCTCCTCGAGACCCACGGTAGCGACGGTGTCTGCCGGTACCGGGAGCCGATCGCCATGGCATGGCGGTCGTCCCGGTGTCCTTCGCCTCTGGCTCGAGAGCCTGAACGGCGGCACCCTCGCCTCGAGATCGGCCCGGAGCCTTCCGATGAACCTCCCCCCACCTGAGCCCTCACGACCGCCGCCGACACGGACGGCGAGCAGCAGACCGGCGTCGTGGGACCTGATGGAGGGCCGCCTCGGAGCCGCACGCGTCGATGACCTGTTGGGCGAGGCGTCGTCGCGGCTGACCCGGCTCCTGACGGAGGTGGACCTCCCGAGCGACGTCTCCGACGGTGCACGCGAGACGCTCACGGCGGTCGAGGCTGCCCGCGAGAGCATCGCGGCCACGCGACGTCGGCTGCGTACCCCCTGATCCGTCCGGGTACCGGGCCGAAGGACCCTCGCGGGTCGAGCCGAACCGGCCTGGCCCGGGCGTCCCTCCCCCCGCATGCTCGAGGTGACACCGTGGCGACAGGAGCGGGCATGACCAGCGTTCGCGTCTGCGACCAGCGCGACTGCCCCGCGCACGCGCTCCACGACATCGACCTCTACGGGCAGGACTTCCACTTCTGCGGCCACCACTGGGCCGAGCTCCGCCCGATCCTGGAGGCGCAGCTCTCCCCCTGGCAACGCGAGCGCATCCCGGAAGCGGCGGGACGTCGTCGTCCCCGTCCGCTGGAGGAGGCCGGTCGGCGCTAGACGTCGAGCCGGGTCACCGCCGACCCGCTCACCTCCTGACCCGCTCACCTCCTGACCCGCTCACCTCGTGATCCGGTCACCTCGTGACGCGATGACTCAATCGTCGTTCACCGCCGCGGCCAAGGCGTTGCGGTGGGCGTGGAAGGCATCCTCGTCCGCCAGCACGAAGCGCACCTGGGTGACGTGGTCGAGGGCGGGCAGCAACTGGACCACGGTGGTCATCGCCACCTCGGCGGCCGGTCCCATGGGGAACCCGAACGCGCCGGTGGACAGCGCGGGGAAGCCGAGCGAGTCGATCCGGTACTCGTCGGCCAGCAGCAAGGCGTTGCGGTAGCACGCGGCCAGCAGTTCCTCGGCCGGGTGATCCTGGCCGTACACCGGCCCGAGGCAGTGCAGGACGTGCCCGTTCGGCAGGTCGTGGGCGGCGGTCCGCACGCACTGCCCGGGCTCGATCGGACCCAGCGGGACCGCTTCCTGCTCCAGGCCGGGCCCCGCGGCCCGATGGAGCGCACCAGCGACACCGCCGCCGGTCCGTAGCGCGGCGTTGGCCGCGTTGACGACCGCATCGAGGTCGCGCTGATCGGCGATGTCACCGACCACCACCTCGATGCGGCTGCCGTTGAGTTCGACGACCTCCTGCATCCGGGTTCCCTCCGATGTCGTGGTGTCCTCGACAGCGTGCCACCGGAGGGGTGCCAGGTCACCCTGCCGAACGTCACCCTTCCGGACATCACCCATCCGAACATCACCTTGCCGAAGGTCACCCTCCCGAACGCTCTCACCGACCACCGCGGACCATCGACACCGGCTGAACGTCCGAGGCAGCACCGCACTTCGGCCGAGCCCAGCCACCGGAACGGGCACCTAACGTGACGGGACAACCGCACCCCGACACCGCCCGGTCCGAGGTCCTCGATGCGCAGCCGTCCCACTCACCGCTCCGCGCGGTTGTTGATCCCCATCACGCTCGGTGCCGTACTCCTGGCCGCCTGCGACGGCGACGACCCGGAAGCCGACCCGACCGACGGGCCCGACGAGGTGGAGGACCTGACCGACGATCCGGACGAGGACGACGACCCGGCGACCGACCCCGACGACGAGGTCGACCCGGACGAGGACGGCGACGCCGACGGGAACGGTGACGCTGACGCGGCCCCGGATCCGGACGACGACGAGGACGAGGGCTCCGACGCCGACGACGAGACGGACGGGGTCGCGCTCGCGACGGAGGAGACCGACGGCACGTCCGAGGAGGACGGGGAGTTCGATGGAGATCTCGCCGTGACCGACGTGCGTGTGGGGAGCCACGACGGCTTCGACCGGGTGACGTTCGAACTGACGGGTGACGCCACGGTGGGCTGGTTCGTCGGCCCGGAGGACGAACCGACCTCACAAGGGTCCGGCGAACCCGTCGAGGTGGAGGGTGAGGCCTACCTCGGGGTCGCCCTCCGCAACGTCACGTTGCCGCCGGAACTCCCCGACGGGATCGAACCCTGGGACGGCGAGCGGTTGGCCACCCCGGCAGATGCGGCGTTGCTGCAGGAGGTCGTCGACGACACCATCTTCGAGGGCATCCACCTGTTCTACCTCGGTCTGGACGAGCAGGTCAGCTACCGCATCGACCGGCTCGAGGACCCGCAACGGGTGGTGATCGACCTCGTCGAGGATCCCTGACCGGCGAGGCCCGGCGCGCCGACAGCACAACCGGCGCGGCCCGGCGCGCCGACAGCACAACCGGCGCGGCCCGGCGCGCCGACAGCACAACCGGCGCGGCCAGTCTCACAGTCAGAGCAAGCGGCGCGGGATCGTCTCGTCCCAGCTCTCGGCGACCACGCGGGTCTCACCCTCGTAGGCATCCAGCGTCGCCCGGACCCGGAAGTTCGCGGCGTCGGAGGTCAGCACGGTCCTGGTCACCGTCCGTACCGACCAATCGCCGCGGACGAAGGCACGTTCGGCGTGGACCTCCCCGCGGACCGAGGTGGGGTCGTCGTCGACGAAGGAGTAGCGCTCCTCGGTCCGGCTGTGCACCTCCTTGCCGATCTCATCGAGCCGGTAGGCGCCCTCGTCCTTGAGGATCTCCACCACCGTCTCCGCGGTCACCAGATCGCGCACGACCTTCCAGCCGTAGTCACGCGGCTTCAGTTCGCTGATCACCGGCGGCTCGCTGAACTCCGGGGGACCGAACGGTCGCAGCGCCGCCTCCTCCTCCGGCCGTGGTTCGCGCACCGGAAGCGTCAGGCGGCTGTTGGCCGGGTCGATGGTGAGCCGGACGGGCGTCGGCGACGGCCAGGCGACCGGCCAGTAGGAGGTCGAGACCTGCAGACGCAGCCGGTGACCGGCGGCGAAGTGGTGGGCGACCTCGTTGAGCTGGACCTGCACGCGGTAGCGCTGGCCCGGCACGAGCGGTTCCGGGTGCTCATGGGAGTCGCGGTGGGTGAGGTTGAGCAGCCCGTAGGTGACCCGAGTAGTCCGGCCATCCGGGAGCCGATCCGACAGCCGCACGGCCACCATGGCCAGCGGCTGGTCGACCTCCAGATCGAGCTCGACGACCGGCGCGCCCAGGATCTCCAGCGGCTCGTCCAACACCGTGGAGTCGAAGTTGACCGAGCCCCCGTCCTCCTCGCGTTGGTCGATCGGCAGGTCCGGAGTCGCGGTGAACGATGCCCACTTCCCGGCGTACAACCCCAGCGACAACGGTGAGGTGGTGCTGCGCAGCCGGGCGTCGTTGGGCGCCTCGTCGATGTCGGCGAACAGCCCGGCATCCCCCAGACCCAGGTGTCGCTCCTCGACACCGGCGGACGGCCAGACGGGCTCGGAGACCCACCGGCCGGGCCGGTGCCGCAGGTCCAGCGCCGGTCCGATGGGGTCCTGCATCCAGGCCAGCAGCTGCGGCTCGTCATCCAGCCCGTTGTCGATGCCTTTCAGCCACCGGTCCCACCAGCGCACGCACTCCTGCAGGAACCCGATGGCCGGTCCCGGAACGCCCAGGTGGGGGTACCGGTGGCTCCACGGCCCGACCAGCCCTCGCCGCGGGACGCCCTCGTGCAGGTCGGCCAGCAGTCGGAACACGCTGTTGGAGTAGCCGTCCGCCCAGCCAGAGACCGCCATGACCGGCACCTGCACCGCCCCGATGTCCTCGGTCACCGACCCGTGCTTCCAGTAGTCGTCGCGGTGCTGATGCTGCAACCAGGTGGTCAGCCACATGCCGGAACCGTGCAGGCGGTCGAGCCACAGCTGCTTCCAGCGCTCACCGACCAACTGCGGGTCCGGCGGGCTGGAGAGGTTGGCGAACATCGCCGCTGCCCACGAGAGGTTGTCGCTGAGCAGGCAGCCACCCATGTAGTGGATGTCGTCGGCGTACCGGTCGTCGGTCGAGCACACCGTGATGATCGCGTTGAGCGGCTCCGGTTGCATCCCCGCCAGCTGGAGCCCGTTGAACCCACCCCACGACTTGCCGATCATGCCCACCGTGCCGTCGCACCAGGGCTGGTCCGCCAGCCAGGCGATGACCTCCAGCCCGTCGTCCAGCTCCTGCTGGAGGTACTCGTCGGTGAGGACGCCGTCGGACTCACCTGAGCCGCGCAGGTCCACACGGACGCTGACGTAGCCGTGCCCAGCCACGTACGGGTGGCTGAGCCCGTCGCGGTAGGCCGTCTTGTCCCCCTTGCGGTACGGGATGTACTCGAGGATCGCCGGGACCGGCGCCGTCGCGGCACCGATGGGCTGCCAGCGGCGTGCCGCCAGGTGGGTGCCGTCGGCCAGCGGGATCGTGAAGTGCTCGATCTCCTCGACCGGCTGCGGGAGCTCGTCCCAGCGGTACGTCGTTGCCCCGGTCATCGTGTCGCCCGCAGGTGGCTCGGATCCCCGTCGAGCTTGCCGGCGCCACGCAGCGCCCGGATGACCAGCTCCTCACACAGCTGCGGGAACTCGAGGCCCTCCGCCAGCGCCGACAGCGGGTAGCTCGAGGTCGGGGTCAGCCCCGGCAGGGGGTTGGTCTCGAAGAAGGTGAACCGTCCGTCCGGTCCGAGCCGGAAGTCCGCCCGCGAGGAGGTGTCACCGATACCGAGCAACCGGTGGACCTCCGCGGTGAGTTCACGCACGTGCGCGGTCTGCTCGGGCGTGAGGTCCGCCGGGACCTGTTTGCTCGATGCACCCGGGGTGTACTTGGCCTCGTAGTCGTACAGTTCCCGATCGGTGATCGCCTCCACCACGGCGAACACGCGCTCACCGAGCACCCCGATGGTGAAGTCGCGACCCGGGACGAACTCCTCGATGAGGGCATCGCGGCCCTCCGCGCTGGCCAGCTCACAGGCGGCCGGCAGGTCCGCGGCGTCCTCCACCATCGACAGCCCGATCGTCGAACCGCCCGCCACCGGCTTGACGATCCAGGGACCGGGTACCCCCAGCGACGCCAACCCCTCCTCGACGCGGTTGCGGCCGACGACGTGCCATCGCGGTGTCAGGATCCCCCGGGCCGCCAGGTGTTCCTTGGTCACCGCCTTGTCGAAGGTCAGCCGGCACACCTCCGCGGACGGCCCCGTGTAGACGATGCCGTGCTCGTCGAGCAGCGCCTGGGTGGCCCCCGACTCCCCCTCATCACCGAAGACGGTCAGGAACACCACGTCGGCATGCCGCAGGACCGGCAACAGCCCCTCCGCCAGCACGCCCAACTGCTGCTGCGCGTCGCGCACCTGCTGGAGCGCGTCGAGGTCCGGGGGGACCACCGCGGTGGGCGCGTCCGGCCGATCGGAGAGGTCCTCCTCGCTCACCTCGGCGGTGAGGAAGGACTCCTCGGGGTCCTGGTCGGGGACCACCGGCGGCGATGCGGAGTCGAGCTGCGCGACGGCGTGCCCGAGGCCTCGCAGCGCCCGCACGACGGCGGTGCCGGATGACAACGACACGTTGCGCTCGGTGTTGGCACCTCCCGCCAGCACCGCCACTCGGAGGGGACGATCGATCGCGGACAGCGGGTGCGGTCGATCCACCGGCTCGAGTTCGTGGACCTCGGTCCACCGTTGCGCATCACCGTCACTGATCTGGCTCACGGAGCACCTTCCCTCGCGGCGCGAGCCCGACGGGACCGCTGCACCGGGAAGTATGCCGTGCGCCACCGCAACGCGGTGCCACGTCCGCGCCACGATCGACCCGGCCGCTCCCC
>SKNP01000438.1 GCA_007120485.1 Nitriliruptoraceae bacterium | reverse complement strand
TGCATCCGCCCGGCCGGCCCGAGAAGCTGCGGGTCGAGCACTGGCCGGACATCGGCGTGCCGTGCCTGTTCCTGCACGGCACGCGGGACCCGTTCGGTGGCGTCGACCTGCTCGAGCACCAAGTGCGCAAGCTCCCGCGGCGGGTGACGCTGCACGTGGTCGAAGGCGGCGATCACTCGCTGCGGGTGACGGGTCGAGCCAGCCCTGACGGCACCCCGCGCAGCGAGGCCGCCAGCATCGCCGCGTTGGCCGAGCCGCTGCGCGAGTGGATCGGGACGCTCGAACCGTGAGCGGTGCGCCGTCGGCGGCCACATGCCACCGCTCGGACCGGCCGGCCACACCAGGAGGACCGTCGTGATCCAGGAGTTCCGGGAGTTCGTCAACCGCGGCAACATGGTCGAGTTGGCTGTCGCGTTCGTCCTCGGCGTGGCGTTCCAGAGCGTGGTCAGCGCGATAACCGAACGGGTGCTGTCACCGTTGATCGGGCTGGTGTTCGGTGAGCCGAACTTCGACGGGCTGCTGACGTTCGGTGCGGCCGACCCGGAGACGGGCATCCCGGCCGGCAGCGTGGGTGCGGCGCTGACGGCGCTGATCAACTTCCTGTTGGTCGCGCTCGCGCTGTTCCTGATCGTCAAGGCCTACAACCGCATGCAGCGCAAGGCGGAGGCCGAGGCCGCCGAGCAGGAGCCGGCCGCCGACCCGGAGGACGTCGTCCTGCTGCGCGAGATCCGCGACGCCCTGGCGGCCGACCGGACCACCGACCCGTGACGTGACCGACCCGTGACCGACCCGTGACGGGGCCTAGCCTTGGACCTGGTCCTTGCCCCGGGACTTGGCCTGGTACAGCACCCGGTCCGCCGCGGCGAGCAGCCCGTGGGCGTCCATCCCCTCCGCGAGCATCGCGATCCCGGCGCTGACCGTGACCTGCAGCTCCGGGTCGAGGTGGTCCCACTGCTGCGAGCGGATCGCCTCGCCCAACAGCGCCGCGACCGCGTAGGCGTCGTCGTGGTCGCATCCGGGGAGCGCGACGACGAACTCCTCCCCGCCGTAGCGGGCGCAGACATCGGTGGGTCGCGACCGCGAGCGCAGCACCTCGCCGACGTCGCGCAGCACCTCGTCGCCGACCGAGTGCGAGTACCGGTCGTTGATCAGCTTGAAGTCGTCGAGGTCGAGCAGGATCAGCGCCAGCGGTTCGCCGCTCTCCCGGGCAGCGGCGACCCGATCCTCGAGGGCGCGATCCAGACCACGCCGGTTCAGCGTTCCGGTGAGGGCATCGGTGATGCTGTCGCGGACCACCTGGTCGAGCTGGAACCGCACCTGCAGGCTCCGGAGTCGCTGCTCGGAGTCCTGGTCGAACGAGCGCCGCTCAGCGGCCCGGAGCTGCTTGGCCCACCGCAGCGCTTCGGCGGGGTCGTCATGCTGCTCGTGCAGCTCGACGAGGGCCTCCGCCGCTCGGGCCTGCTCCCGTGCGACGCCGAGCCGCTCGGCCTGGGCGTACGCCTCGGTCAGCAGCCGGGTGGCATCCGCGACCTGCCCGTCCGCCAGCCGGAGGCGTCCGAGCCGGGTGCGTGCTTCGCAGGCGCCGTGCTCGTGTCCGGCACGCTCGTACCGGTCGATACTCTCCGCGTACAGCTCCGCCGCGCGTGCGGCGTCCCCGGTCGCCTCGTACACCACACCGGCGTTGTGCAGGGTCATCGCCAAGCCGCGCTGTTCATCGAGCGCCGTGAACGTCGTCCGGGCCGACCGAAGGTGCGTCAGCGCCTGGTCGTAGCCGCCCCGGGCGGTGTGCACCTTGGCGAGGTTGTTGTGCAGGCCGGCCGCGACCACCTCGTCGTCCCTGGAGGTCAGTGCCAACGCTCGGGCGTAGGCGCGCTCGGCGTCATCGAGTTCGCCATGGTCGTAGAAGGCGATCCCGATCCGGTTGAGGGCGAAGGCCTGGCCCGGCCGGTCATCCAGCTGTTCGTAGGCGGCCAGCGCCTCCAGAAGCAGCTCGGTCCCGCCGGGGTGGTCACCGAGCAGGACGTTGAGGTGGCCGGCCTCGACCTGGACGCGCGCCAGGTCCTCCAGCGGCCCGTCCGCGAGCAGCGACCGGGCTTCGGTGAGCGCTCGCAGCGCCGCCGGGTAGTCGTTCAGCGCGACGTGGCAGGCCCCGGCCAGCGTCAGGGCACGTCCCGCGCTCAGGTCGTCGCCGGCCGCGGACGCGTCGTCGCGCAGGACCTCGGCGGCCTCCAGGGACCCGCGCGGGTCCTGGTGCCGACCGTGCCACGCGTCGGCGAAGCGACCGGACCGTTCCCCGTTGGTTGCCAAGCGTGAGCTCCCCGAGGTCGCTCTACTCATCTTCGCCACTGAACCGGCGTGCGATCGCCCGCTGCACCGCCCGTTGTGCGGCGTCCTGTTCCGCGGCCTCGGCCTCGCTGGCCAGTGAGCCGCGCGAGCCGGGACGGACGTGGCCTTCCTGTCGGGCGGTGGCTGCCACGGCCTCCGCGACCGCGGGGACCACGGAGCGGTCGAACGGCGATGGCACGATGTAGTCCGCCGCGAGGTCGTCACCGACGATCGAGGCGATGCCCTCAGCGGCAGCCACCTTCATGCCATCGGTCACCGCGGTGGCGGCGGCGTCCAGCAGGCCCCGGAAGAGCCCCGGGAACGCCAGCACGTTGTTGATCTGGTTGGGGAAGTCCGAGCGGCCCGTGGCCATCACGCCGACGTGGCCGCGGGCGACGTCCGGGTGGATCTCCGGGGTGGGGTTGGCCAGGGCGAAGACGATCGGCTCGTCGGCCATCGTCTGCACCAGCTCCAGCGGCAACGTCTCTGGGCCGGACACCCCGATGAACACGTCGGCACCCTCGATCGCGACCTCCTTGCCACCGGTGAGCTCATCGGGGTTGGTCTGTTTCGCGACGCGCCGACGGATCGGATCGACCCCGCCCTTGCGGGTCGGCTCCACGATCCCGTCGATGTCCACGGGGACGATCCACTCGATGCCGGCCGCCCGCAGCAGGTTGATGATCGCGACCCCGGCCGCACCGACCCCCTGCACCACGACGCGCAGTGAGTGCAGCTCCCTCCCGGTCACCTCCGCCGCGTTCATCAGGGCGGCGAGCACCACCACGGCCGTGCCGTGTTGGTCGTCGTGGAAGACGGGGATGTCCAGCCGTTGCCGCAGCTTGCCTTCGATCTCGAAGCAGCGCGGTGCGGCGATGTCCTCCAGGTTGATGCCCCCGAACCCCGAGGCGATCCGTGCGACGGTGTCCACGAACGTGTCCGGGTCCTGCTCGTCGACCAGGATCGGGTAGGCGTCGACGTCCCCGAACGACTTCAGCAGCATCGCCTTGCCCTCCATCACGGGCAGGGATGCCAGCGGGCCGATGTCACCGAGCCCGAGCACCGCCGAACCGTCGGTGACGATCGCGACCGAGTTGGACTTGATCGTCAGCCGGTAGGCGGCGGTCGGGTCCTCCGCGATCGTCCGGCACACCTTGGCGACCCCCGGGGTGTACACCAGGGCCAGGTCACCGGGGCCATCGACCTCGCGGGTCACCTCGACGCGGATCTTGCCGCGCTCGTGTGCGGCGAGGACCTCGTCGGTGATGGCCAGCAGCTCGACGCCGGGCAGGTCGACCAGGGTCGCGGCGATCGTGTCGCCGTGTTCGGCGTCGAGGACCTCCACGGTGACGTCGCGGAACACCACGTGGCGCTGCTTGCTGGTGCGGTCGGTGCCGACGACCTCCGCGCCCTGCTCCTCGATCGCGCGGGCGACCTCGGCGAGCTTGCCCGGCAGCTGTTCGACGGCCAGCCGGTAGGTGATGCGTTGCGGCAGGGGTGGCACGGTGCCTCCGGAGCTCGGTCGTCGGCCGAGGATAGGGCGCCGGGTCCGACAGCTAGCATCGGACCGACGCCACCGCTGATCCGGCCGAGCCGTCGGCCGAGCCAGCATCGCCCAGCCACCTCGCAGGGAGACCCATGTCGGCTGACCTTCCCCAGCGTTCCATCGACACGCTCCGCACCCTGGCCATGGACGCGGTCCAGCGCGCCAACTCCGGTCATCCGGGGATGCCGATGGGGTGCGCGCCCATGGCGTACGTGCTCTTCCGCGAGGTGATGCGGCACGATCCGAGCACGCCGGACTGGCCGGCTCGCGATCGGTTCGTGCTCTCCGCCGGGCACGGGTCCATGTTGCTGTACGGCGCGCTGCACCTCACCGGCTACGACCGCCCCACGATGGACGACCTCAAGGGCTTCCGGCAGTGGGGGTCGGTCACCCCCGGCCACCCGGAGAGCGCCGACCTGGCCGGCGTGGAGACCACCACCGGGCCGCTCGGGCAGGGGTTCGCCAACGGCATCGGGATGGCGCTGGCAGCCGAGCGGCTGGCGGCGGAGTTCGACGGCGGTGGTCAGGAGCTGGTGCCGCAGCGGGTGTACGGCATCGTCTCCGACGGCGACCTGATGGAGGGTGTGGCCTCCGAAGCCGCGTCGCTGGCCGGTCACCTCCAGCTCGGCCGCGTGACCTACCTCTACGACGACAACAGCATCACGATCGACGGGGGCACCGACAAGGCGTTCAGCGAGGACGTCCTCGCCCGCTTCAACGCCTACGGCTGGCACACCCAGCGGGTGGAGGACGGCAACGACCTCGATGCGATCCGTGCGGCGATCGCCGCGGCCGACGCGGACGCGCGTCCGTCCCTGATCGCGGTGCGGACCGTGATCGGCTTCGGGGCACCGCAGAAGGCCGGTACCTCGGCCGCGCACGGTGCTCCGCTGGGCGATGAGGAACTGGCCGCTGCGAAGGCCGCCTACGGCTGGGACCACGAGCCCTTCCACGTCCCCGACGAGGTCCGCGAGCACCTGGACATGCGCGAGCGGGGCCGCCAGCTGCGCGCGGAGTGGAACGAACGCCTCGACCGTTACCGGGACGCCCAGCCCGAGCTGGCATCGGAGTTCGACCGGCGGGTGATCCGCCGCGAACTGCCGGACGGCTGGACCGGCGCGCTGCCGACCCTCGACGGCAAGGACGCCACCCGCAAGCACTCCGGCGCGGTCATCAACGCGCTCGCGCCGGCGCTGCCGGAGCTGTTCGGTGGCTCGGCCGACCTGGCCGCGTCCAACAACACCGACGTCGACGGCGGTGGCGACTTCGCCGCCGACACCACCACCGGCGACGAGCCGGCTGGCCGGCTCGGCCGCAACCTGCGCTTCGGGATCCGCGAACACGCGATGGCGTCCATGGCCAACGGCATGGCGCTGCACGGTGGCGTGCTGCCGTACGTGGCCAGCTTCCTGGTCTTCACCGACTACTGCCGGCCGGCGCTGCGGCTGGCGTCGATCATGGAGCAGCGGGTCGTGTACGTCATGACCCACGACTCGATCGGGCTCGGCGAGGACGGCCCCACCCACCAGCCGGTCGAGCACCTGGCCAGCCTGCGGGCGATCCCCGGGGTGACCGTGATGCGACCCGCCGACGGCGACGAGGTGGTCGACGCCTGGCGGACCGCCATCGAGACCGCGGGCCCGACGGTCCTGGCGCTGACCCGGCAGGGCCTGCCGCCGCTGGGCGACAAGCCACCGCGTCCGGCCGAGGCCGGCGGGTACGTCCTGGCCGATCACGCCAACGCCGAGGGCGGCGTGGACGTCATCCTGATCGGCACCGGCTCGGAGGTGCAGTTGTGCGTCGAGGCGGCCGAGCGCCTGGTCAGCGAGGGTGTCGGTGTCCGGGTGGTCTCCATGCCGTCGGTCGACCGGTTCCTCGCCCGTGACGCGCAGGCGCGGGCGGACGTCCTGCCGCCTGAGGTCACCGCGCGGGTCGCGGTGGAGGCCGGGGTCTCGCTCGGTTGGGAGCGGCTCGTCGGCGATCGCGGGGAGATCGTCAGCCTCGAGCGGTTCGGCGCGTCCGCGCCGGCTGACCGGCTGTTCGAGGAGTTCGGCTTCACCCCCGACCGGGTCGTCGAAGCGGCCCGACGGTCGATGGGCTGATCGCCG
>SKNP01000044.1 GCA_007120485.1 Nitriliruptoraceae bacterium | reverse complement strand
TCGTCGAGCCGCTGCCACCCGGGGCGGTTGCGCTCGATGAACGCGTCGAGGTCGGCGTTGGCCGCCTGGCTCACCTCGCCCTCCCCGTGGTCCTGCCCCTGACGGGCTACCGTCCGGTGTGGCCAGGCAGTGTAGGAGTGGATGTGGCGCAGCAACCGACGTCGGGCGGGCGAGCCGGCGCGGGCAGCGTTCCTGCGGCGGGGACGGCCCCACCGGAGTTCGTCACGCCGGATGCGGTCGGGCTCGATCTGGAGCTCGCCACCCTCGGCTCGCGCGGGATCGCCTACCTGCTGGATCTGCTGCTCCTCCTGGCGGTCATCTTCCTGCTGACGTTGGCCCAGCTGCTGTTGTTCGGCGGGTTCGACGTCTCGGGGACGGTCGGTGTCACCGTCACCCTGCTGCTGCTGTTCGCCTGGCAGTTCGGCTACCCCATCGGGTTCGAGACCCTGTGGCGGGGCCGCACGCTCGGCAAGGCCGCGATGGGGCTGCGCGTGGTCACGATCGAGGGCTCGAACGTCGGGGTGCGCCACGCCTCGGCCCGGGCGTTCATCGGCCTGTTCGAGTTGCTGCCGACGTTCGGGTTGCCGGCGATCATCACCTCGTTCGCGTCGTCGCAGGGGCAGCGGCTCGGGGACCTGGCCGCGGGGACCCTGGTGATCCGCGAGCGACGTGCCGCTGGGAGCCCGCAGGTGGAGCGGTTCGCCGCCCCGAGCGGCTGGGAACACTACGTCGAACAGTTGGACGTGAGCGCCATCGGGAGCCGGGAGTACGCGATGATCCGTGCCGCTTTGCGGCGCGCTCGCGAGCTGCCAGCGCCGGCTCGCGGGGCCGTGCTCGACGAGGTGCTGCAGGCGATCGCGCCACGTATCCGACCGGGCCCTCCGGCCAGTGCCGACGCCGAGGTGGCGCTCACGTGCGTCGCGGCGGCGGTCCAACGTCGTCGCGGCGTGGCGAGCAGCCCACCGTCCGGGGTCCCAGGCGCGCCGCCCTCGGCCGTCGTGAACCCAGGGGCGACGCCCGCGAACCCGCCGTCGTGGAACGCGCCCCCCTCGTCCTCAGGAGTGACCCCGCCGTCGTCGGGCGCGAACCCGCCGTACTCCGGAGTGGCCCCGCCGTCGTCGGGCGCGACCCCCCCGTCGTCCCCAGGCCACGGCGGCGCCCCACCGGACGTCCCGGCGCCTGGCGTGCACGCGGCGGAGCCGGACGAGCGCGATCACGGTGCCGGTGGCGGCGGGTTCGCTCCACCGCAGTAGCGGTCGTCGGAGTGATGGATCGGCTCATCGATGGGTCGCTGAAGCGCTAGATCGATCTGTCGACAAATTGCGCGATCTCCATCGCCCGACAACGCTCGACCGGGGCGGTCGGGTGAGGGAGCTACGCTCGCGGGTCGCTACGGACCCGCTGATCCCCGAACCGTCTTGAGGCCATGAGCTACCAGGTCAAGCTCGATGTGTTCGAGGGGCCCTTCGACCTGTTGCTCCATCTGATCTCGCGGCGGCAGGTCGAGGTCACCGAGATCGACCTGGCCGAGATCACGGCGGACTTCGTCGCGCACCTCGGCGACGGACTCGAGGAACTCGATCTCGACACCGCCACGCGGTTCCTGGTCGTCGCCGCGACGCTGATCGAGCTCAAGGCCGCGCGCCTGTTGCCGCGCGACGAGCGCGAGGAGTTCGAGGACCTGCTCGGCGACGCCCGCGACATGCTCTACGCACGCCTCCTGGAGTACCGGGCCTTCCGCGACGTCGCTCGCATCCTCGATCACCGGCTCCACCAGGGAGAGAGCTACACGGCGAGGGACGTGCCGCCCGAGCCGTGGGTCCAGCGGCTGGTACCCGAGACCCCGTTGCCGATCGACGCCGACGGGCTGGCGGCCCTCGCGGCCGCAGCGACGGTGCCCACGCCGGAGCCCGAGGTCGACCTCTCCCACATCCGACGCAGCTACCTCACGATCCGCGAGGCGGCGCTCCAGGTGCTCTCGGTGTTGCCGCCCGATGGCGATGACCGCTCCTTCGGTGACCTGGCGGCCGACCGTCAACGCGGCGACCGGGTGGTGCTCTTCCTCTCGCTGTTGGAGCTGTTCAAGCTCGGTCATGTCTCGCTCGAGCAGGCGGACCACCGCGGCCCGCTACAGGTCGCCCGTCAGAGCCTCGGCGAGGATCTGACCGCCTTGGTCGACGCGGTCGAGGAAGAGGACCCCAACGACGACCCAGCGACATCGGACGACGGTGGTTCCGAGCCCGACGACACCCCGATGGGGAGCCGCGACCCATCGGCCCCCGAACCGACCCCGGCGGGTGCCGGTGCTGGGATGACCCCCGACACCGAGCCGCCAGCCGCGAGGAGCCAGCCGTGACCAACGATCCCGATGGAGGGGGCCAGGCCACCTCGGACGCCGCGTCCCCGTCGACGGTGCCGTCCCCGGACGCTGAGTTCGACGCTGCAGCGGCCGGACCTGCGACGTCGGCCGACCCGAGGACCTCGCCGGGCGCCGGTCCCGACGACCCGGGTGATGCGGTGGTCGAGCCGTCGCTGACCGCGGGCCTCGAAGCGTTGCTGTTCCTCGCCGACGAACCGCTCGACGTCGTCAACCTCGCGGCCTCGTTGGGCGCCGATCCGGAGGAGGTCGAGGAGGCGTGCGTCGCGTTGGCGGCCGCGTACGAGGACCAGCAGCGCGGGTTGGCGATCCGGTCCTCGGCGGGCGGCTGGCGGATGTACACCTCCCCGCGCGCGGCGCCGGTGGTGGAGCGATGGGCCCTGGCGGGGCGCAGCGGTCGGCTGACCCAGGCCGCCCTGGAGACCCTGGCGGTGATCGCCTACAAGCAGCCGATCAGCCGCCAGCAGATCAGCGACATCCGGGGCGTCAACGCCGACGGTGCGGTACGAAGCCTCGTCGCCCGCGGGTTCGTCGAGGAGGTCGGGCGCGATCCCGGGCCCGGCCAGGCGGCGTTGTACGGCACCACCCGGCTGTTCCTCGAGCGCATCGGCGTCGACTCGGTTGGTGAGCTGCCGGAGCTGACCGACTTCCTTCCGGAGGCCCCGGCCCCCGACGAGCCGGACCTCGCGTCGTTGCGCGAGGTCCGCAAGCGTCTGGCCGCCGGCGAGGACCTGCCGAGCAACGGGCTCGGCGGCCGATCCGCTGCGGAGACCAACACCGGTGGCGCACCACAGGAGGCGGACGACGATGCCGACACGATGCCCCCGCCGGTCGCCCGCACCGGGGTCCGCGAAGGTGACGACGATGAGTTCGACGCGCTGACCGGGCGTCTGGACGAGGTGGCGCGGAGCGCTGCGGGGCAGCTTCGCGCGGCGATCGCGGCGGGCACCCAGGACACCGACGACGAGGGCGAGGCGGAGGCCGCCAACGCTCCCGACGCGGCCGCGTCGACCGCGCCGACCGAGCCCGACGACCCGGAGGATGCCCATGGCTGAGCAGCGGCTGCAGAAGGTGCTGGCCGCGGCCGGCATCGCGTCACGGCGCGCCAGCGAGGAACTCATCGAGCAAGGTCGGGTGACCGTCAACGGACAGGTCGCCTCGCTCGGGGACAAGTGCGATCCGGCCGAGGACGTGGTCGAGGTCGATGCCGAACGGGTCAACGTCGATCCGGAGCGGGTCTACGTGGTGCTCAACAAGCCCCGCGGGGTCGTGACGACGATGGACGACCCGGAGGGCCGACCGACGGTCGCCGACCTGGTGAACCTGCCGCAGCGACTGTTCCCGGTGGGCCGACTGGACTACGACACCGAGGGGTTGCTGTTGTTGACCAACGATGGTGAGCTCACCAACGCGCTGACCCACCCCTCGTTCGGGGTGGAGCGCGTCTACGTCGTGCTGGTCCCCGGTCCCGTGCGCAAGCGCACGCTGGCGGAGCTCTCCGAGGGGGTCGAGCTCGAGGACGGGATCGCCCGCCCGAAACGCATCCGGGTCCTGGAGACCCAGAAGAGCAAGGCGCTGCTCGAGGTGGTCATGACCGAGGGACGGAAACGCGAGGTTCGGCGCATGCTCGGCGCGGTCGGGCTCACCGTCGAGCGGCTGGCGCGGGTCAGCTACGGCGGGGTCGAACTCGGCGATCTGCGGCAGGGCAAGTGGCGGTTCCTCAGCCAGCCCGAGATCGGGACGCTCCACGCGGCCGTGGCGGGTCGGCGATGAGCGGGGCGCCGGACGGATCGCGGGTCCGCGCGCTGCGAGGTGCAACCACGCTCGAGGTCGACGAGCGTGATCACCTGATCGAGCGGACCCAGGAGCTGATCGAGGCGTTGTTCGAACGCAACACCCTCGCCGAGGACGACCTGATCTCCATCGTGTTCACCGCGACCGACGATCTCCACAGTGCGTTCCCGGCGGAGGCGGCACGTGAGGCGGGCATCACGCACGTGCCGCTGCTCTGCGCCCGGGAGCTCGAGATCGATGGGGCGATCCCGCGCTGCGTGCGGCTGCTCGTCCACGCCTACACGCCGCGCTCTGTCGCCGAGCTGCGGCACGTGTACCTCCATGGGGCCCGCCAGCTGCGCACGGACCTTCCGGAGTGACGCCGCACCGTCCGAACGTCCGGCACACGCGATCCTGGAGCGTTCTCGCAGGTCAGCGCCGGGGATGCCGATGACCGGCCCGGTCGAACGGCTCACGGTGATCGGTGCCGGCCTGGTCGGTGCCTCGATCGCCCGTGCCGCCGTGGCTGCCGGGGTGGGGCGGGTGCGCGTCACCGACGCCGACGCCGAGGTGCGTGCGCAGGCCCGCGCGCTCGGGATCGGCCATGAGGTCCTCGATGACGTCGCCGGGGCCTGTGAGGGGGCGGACGTGGTGATCGCCGCGGTCCCAGCCGCTGCGGTCGCGGAGGTCCTGGTCGCGGCCGCAGCCGCTGCTCCGGCGCAGGTGATCCTCACCGACGCCGCGAGCCTCAAGGCCGACCTTACCCTCGAGGTCGAGTCGAGGTTGAGGGTCGAGGTCGGGTCGAAACAGCTCGAGCTCGGGTCGAGGCCTGAGCCTGAGGCGCCGGAGCTTGAGACGCCTGAGCAGGAGACGCCTGAGCAGGGGACGGGGTCAGCCGTCGGGTCGGCACCTCAGGTCGGGCCGAGGTCTGAGGCGGGGGTGAGGGCCGCGGGCCGGTTCGTCGGTGGCCACCCGATGGCCGGCAGCGAGCGCAGCGGCCCGGATGCCGCGGACGAGCAGCTGTTCCAGGGTGCAACCTGGGTGCTGACGCCGACCGCGACCACCGACGACGACGTCCTGCCGCGTCTGTCGACGCTGCTGCGCGCCTTCGGTGCTCGGGTGGTGGCGCTGGAGCCAGACCGCCACGACGAGCTGGTCGCCATCGTCAGTCACCTGCCGCAGGTCGTCGCGTCCGTCCTGGCCGACGTGGCCGCCGACGCGGTCGAGGCCACCGGTGATGCGGTGCTGTCGGTGGCTGGCGGGGGCTACCGCGATACCACCCGGATCGCCGCGAGCGACCCCGCGCTGTGGCTGCCGATCCTGGAGGGCAACCGTGCGGCCGTGCTCGAGGCGCTGGAGGCCTACGCCGATCGGCTCGACGTGCTCCGTGAGGCGCTGCAGTCGGGGGACGCGACGGGTGTGGAATCGATCCTCGCGCGTGCCAGCCGGGGACGGCGGCAGTTGGCGGCGAAGGCCGAGGCTCGCGAGGTCGTCGACCTGATCGTGCCCCTGGATGACCGACCCGGCCAGCTGGCCGCGGCGACCACGGCGCTCGGCCAGGCGGGGGTGAACGTCGAGGACCTCGCGATGCGTCACGCCACCGAGGGCTCGCGTGGCGCGCTGCTGGTGCGCGTCGCCGCCGCCGACCGTGCTCGCGCCATCGAGGCGCTGTCGGCGCAGGACCTGCACGCGCATGTCGACACCACCGACACCGACGTCGATGCCGCCAACCCGGATGTGACGGAGGGCCGCCCGTGAGGACGCAGCTGACGTACCGGCCGACCAGAAGATCGATATGTCGACACATCGACGTCGATATATCGATGAAGCGATCC
>SKNP01000349.1 GCA_007120485.1 Nitriliruptoraceae bacterium | reverse complement strand
GGCCGGTTGCGGAGATCAGGACCGGGTCGACCACCAGCGCGGGGAGTCGGCCAGCTCGGGCGTAGGAGGCGACCAGTTCGACCAGTTCGACGGTCGCGAGCATCCCGGTCTTGACCGCCGCCACCGGTAGATCGTCGAGCACGGCGGTGAGCTGGGCTTCGACGGTCGCGGTCGGCACGACATGGACATCGGTCACGCCGACGGTGTTCTGGGCCGTCACGGCCGTGATCACGCTGGTCCCGAACGTGCCCATCTGACCGAACGCGCGCAGGTCCGCCTGGATGCCGGCGCCGCCGCCGGAGTCGGAACCGGCGATCGTCATCGCGACCGGTGGCGTCATCGTCGGTGCCTTCGTTCGTCGATCATCGGTCGGCTGTCGTCGGCTCTCAGGTGCCGGCCATCCGGTGCCGGCCATCCGGTGCCGGCCGTCCGTGATCGGTCATCGGTCATCGGTGCCGGCGGTCGGCTCGGACGGCGCGGCCGAGCCGAGCTTGGCGAGCAACGTCCGGGTCGCCTCGGCCGGGTCGGCCGTGGCGTTGACCGCCGCGGTGACGGCCACGCCGTGCGCGCCGGTGGCCACCACCTCGACGACCCGGTCGGCGGTCACCCCGGAGATGCCGATGACCGGGACGTCCACGGCCTGCACGATCGCGGCGAGCACGTCCAGCCCGATCGGGTCCGGCAGCCCGTCCTTGGTCGAGGTGGGGTACAGCGGGCCGCAGCCGAGGTAGTCCGCGCCGGCGTCGACGGCCTGCCGGGCGGTGTCGGGCGCGCGGGCGGTCCCGCCGATCAGCAGCCGGTCGCCGGCGAGCTCCCGTGCCAGGTGGATCGGTAGGTCATCGGCGCCGAGGTGGACGCCGTCGGCGCCGCTGGCCAACGCGAGGTCGACCCGGTCGTTGACGATGCAGCTGGCCCCGGCCGCGCGGCAGCGGGCCACCACCGCTGAGGCGAAGGCGAGCTGGTCGCGGTCGGTCGACCCCTTGGCGCGGACCTGGATGCCGGGAGCGCCACCGGCCAGCGCCGCCTCGACCGTGCGCAGGGCCCGGTCGTCGGCTGCTGGGTCGGTGAGCACGTGCAGCCGTGGAACCGTCGTGCGGGTCGGTCGGGTCACGACGCGCTCCCTCCGCCGGTACGAACCGGATCAGGTTCCAAGGTCCGCGCTTCGTCAGATCCCTGCGCGTTCTCAGCCCCGGGTCGTGGGGCTCCCTCGGCGTCAACGCCCGGAACCGTACCTCGCGCTCTGGCGCCGCGGGGGACGGTCGCCGACGTGGGATGCGGTGGTCACGGTGGCTGCTGCCGTGGTTGCGGTCGACGTGTGGAGCGGCGTGGGGCGTGGGTGCGGTGTCGCTCCACACGTCGGGGGAGGCCCGGGCGTGTGAGGGGACGTGTGGAGCGGCGTGGGGCGTGGGTGCGGTGTCGCTCCACACGTCCGTGGCTCGGTCAGCCAGCGTCCAGCGAGGCGACCCGGTCGAGGAAGCCCTCGATCGCCTCGAGGTGCGAGCCGGGCCAGTAGACCTGGGCGCAGCTCCCGCAGCGGGCGAAGGTGTCGAACTCCCGACGGGTCCTCGGCGGGAGCCGATCGACGATCTCGGCCTTGGCCACCGGCGTCAGCTCGCCGTTGCAGCGCGCGCAGCGCGTCAGCGGGGCGCGTCGCTCGGCCAGACGGTAGCGCGCTACCACCTCGACGGCCTGGGTCTCGGGGTCGTCGGAGCGGGGGACGTAGCCGTGGACCAGCTCGCGTCGCATCAGCAGCTTGCGATCACGGGTGAGCAGGATCCGCCCCTCGTCGACGGCGATCGTGGCCAGCGTCGCGTCGTCGGTGTCCGTGCGGTACCAGCTGTCGAACCCCAGCAGCCGCAGCCGGCGCGCCAGGGTGCCTAGGTGGACGTCCAGCACGAACCGGCGGGGCTCGGGCGGCTCCGGCCACAGGCTCGTGGACGAGCCGTCCACCCGGCCGTGGTCCGGGGGGTAGACCTCCACGAGTTCGCCGTCGTGGATCTGGTGGCCGAACCCGACCGTGGTCCCGTCGACGACCAGCAGCCCGATCTCCGGGTGCGGGATCCCGACCGCTTCGACGAGGTCCTTGACCGACCGTCGTCCGGTCGGCTCGACGTGGACCTCGTCGGTCCCGACCAGCCCGACGAGATCCGCTGCAGCGCGAACCCGGATGCTCACAGCCGGCAGCGTACGGCGAGGTGGCGCGCCCGCTGCGGGACGGCATCCCGGTCGCGGGACGGGCACGCTGGCGTCGGGGCCGGCGCCCCGGCTGGCTGCACGACGCTCGCGGCTACGGGAACGGCAGGCCGTTGGGCTCGCAACCGTCCAACCGCATCGACTGCTGCATCATGACCGGTGCCGGCTGCCCCGGGGCGGGACAGCCGACGTGGCCGAACCCGAACCCGTGGCCGACCTCGTGGTTGATGAGGTAGTCGCGGTAGACGTCCAGATCGTCGAACTGCGCGACGCCCCCGAACCAGCGGTCCGAGTTGAGCGCGGCGAACTCACCGTTCCAGCACGAGTAGATGCCACCGGTGTTCAACCCGGCACGGGCACAGAGCCGGTCGACCTCATCGGGAGAGCCGAGCACCACCCGGATGTCGGCCTGACCGGGGTCGTCGACGCGTTGGATCCGTCGGTCACCGCGCGAGGTCCAGCCGTGGTCAGGGTCGGACAGCGTCGTCTCGACCCGCTCGGCGAACCCATCGAGCGGCTCCCGCTCCTCCAGACCGCTCGCGATCTCCACCGTGTAGCGATGAAGCGGGCCGTCGTCGCCGACCACCTCGCCGTCCCCTCCGGCGATCAGCCAGCCTTCGGGGGCGGTGCGCGGGTCGGGGGTCGCCGGCTCGGGAGGTGGCAGGGTCTGGCCGCCGTTGTCGATGTAGGCCAGGCTGTTGGCCAGGAACGTCGCCATCTGACCACGGAACACGGTGCGGTCGGGATGGAAGCGACCCTCCCCATCACCGTGGACCACACCAGCTTCGCCGAGCCGCTGGATCGCGTCCGCCTGTGACGCATCGACGTCGTCGAGGTCGTCGAAGACCTCCTCGGTGGCCTCGTCGTCGAGGACACCGACCCAGGCCAGCCCAGCAGCGATCACCTCCGCCATCCGGGCACGGTCGACCTCCTCCTCCGGGTCGAAGTCATCGGGGCCGGTGAAGATGCTCACCTCGAAGAGCCGGTTGGCGGCCGGGGTGTGCGTGCCGTCGCCACCGGTCCAGTTGGACGTGGCGGGCAGCAGCGGACGCGGGGAGGCGTCGAGGACGCGGTCCAGGAACGTCGCCAGTTGCCCGTGCTCCAGCCTGCGGTCGTAGCCGTAGGTCTCCGCGGTCACCCCGCCGGTGATCTCCAGTGCGTACAGGCAGGCGACGGCGGAACCGTGCGTGCGGTCGTCGTCGACGTCATCGAACGGCACGGTCGCTTCATCCGGGCACGGTGCCGGCAGTTGCCGCGCATCCACGGGGCCGCTCAGCAGGACCATCGCCCCCGCTGCTGCGAGGACCGTCACCCCGACGACCGTCGCTGATCGAACGGCGCGTGATGCGATCCACGGGCCGGCGAGGCTCGGACCGCCACCGTCGAGGTGACGGAGCCGCTGCCAGTGCGGCCGGATGCGTGGCGGACCGCTGATGGGAGCTCCTCCGAGGTGCGACGGGTTCTGCATCCTGGTTCGCCGGGCCCGCGCTGCCAACCACGCGGGCACCGACCGCACTGCCGGGAACGGCGAGTCGTGGTCGGCCGTTGGCAGCAGCCCGTCCGCGATCCAGGCCCGCCCGGGGGTTAGGTGGTCACCGGGACGGTTCGGGTGCGTACGCTGCCAGGCAGCGCGAGCTCCACCAGCGCGTACAGCTTCCACCCGTGGACGAGAGGATGATCATGGCCGTCGAGGGACTCAGCGACGACGACATCGAGACCGTCGGTGCCCCTGGTGGGTCAGCGGCCGGTGACGCCGCCGATGCCGACGGAGCCGATGCCGACGGTGCCGACGGAGCCGATGCCGACGGTGCCGACGGAGCCGATGCCGACGGTGCCGACGGTGACGCGGCCGACAGCAGCGACGGTGACGCGACCGACAGCAGCGACGGTGACGCGACCGACAGCAGCGACGGTGACGCGACCGACAGCAGCGACGGTGACGCGGGCGATGCCGATGGTGCGGACGCGGACGCTGCGGACGGTGACGCGACCGACAGCAGTGATGGTGACGCCTCCGACCGCGGCGACCGCTGACCGGTGGTCGACGCACCGGCGCTCCAGCGGCTCGTCGGCGACGCCACGGACTTCCTCGCGACCGCCTGGGGCCGTGCGCCTCGGCACGTCCCCGCGAGCCCGGACCGGTCGGGCCTGGTCACCCTGCTGACGTTGGACGACGTCGACGACATCGTCGCGACCAGCGGCCTGCGCGCGCCGTCGTTCCGGCTGGTCAAGCAAGGTCGCACCTTGCCGCAGTCGGCCGTGACCCGTCGCGTCCGGATCGGGTCGAGGCCGGTCGACGACCTCGCCGACGTGGCCGGGGTACAGGCCGCCGTGGCCGACGGTGCCACGCTGGTCCTGCAGGGGCTGCACCGCTCGTTCCCGCGGGTGGCCACGGTCTGTCGTGACCTCGAGCGGACCGTGACCCACCCGGTCCAGGCCAACGCCTACCTGACGCCGCCCGTGGCGCAGGGGCTCGACCTGCACGAGGATCCACACGACGTGTTCGCCGTGCAGACCGACGGCGCGAAACGTTGGGTCGTTCACCCACCGGGCGACGCCGACCCCTGGGACCTGCAGCTCACCCCGGGGGACGTGCTGTACCTGCCGGCGGGGACGCGCCACGCCGCACAGACGATCGACACCCCATCGCTGCACCTGACGATCGGGGTCCGGACGGTGGCCTGGCGCGCACTGATCGAGCGGGCCGTCCGCGACGCGGTCGGCGAGGTGGCCGACCTCGACCGGCCGCTACCGGCCGGATGGGCCGAGGAGCCGGACCTGCTGCGGGAGCGGCTCGATGAACTCGTCCACGACGTCGCCGACCGCCTCCGCGAGGGGCAGCGCTCGAGCGCGGCGTTGGAGCGTGAAGCCGGGGCCTTCTGGTCGGATCGTCCCGTGGATCGGACGGGCGGGCTCCGCGACCTCCTGCAGCTCGACGCTCTCGGTGATGGGACGCCGCTGCGACGGCGCAGCGGCGCGACCGCACGTGTGGCGAGGGCCACGGATGGCCGTGTCGAACTGGTGTTGGTCGACCGCGTCCTGCGGCTGCCTGCGGTGACGGAGGGCGCGGTCCACCGCATCGTCGACCGCGCGGCGATCCGGCCGGCCGACCTCGCCGATGTCATGGACGTAGCGAGCCGGCTGGTGCTGTGTCGTCGGCTGGTCCGCGAAGGGCTCCTGACGGTCGTACGGGATGACGGTGTCGACGGTGGTTGACCGCTGTGCAGCGCTCGCGCGGGCACACGGTGAGCCGGTCGCGGGGAGCGCATCCCGGGCCCGGCGCTGGCTCCTCGTCGAGCAACCCGGTGCGTGGGGACGGGACGCCCTCCGTGAGTCCGGGCTGCCCACCCGGGTTGCCGACCACCTCGACGTTCTCCGACGGGACCTGCCCGCCCGCGTGCTCATGCTCCGCCGTACCAGCCGGGTCGACAGCGCCTCGGACGCCAGAGGCGCCGACGCCTCCGACGCCAGAGGCAGCGACGGGGCGACCCGGACCTCCCGCACGGTGTTCGCCGGGGTGAGCCACCCCGGGGGAGGAGGGTGGCTCGAGCGCTTCCACCTCGACGATGTGTCGCAGCTGGTCGATCTCGACCTGTCGGGCCTCGCGGTCGGCCGGTCCGTCGGCGGCGAGCCGGTGACCGATCCCCACTACCTCATCTGCACCAACGGCAAGCACGACGCCTGCTGCGCGACGTTCGGGCTACCGGTGGCCAGAGCGGTCCGCGATCTGGTCGGCGACCGGGCCTGGGAGTGTTCCCACACCGGGGGAGATCGCTTCGCCGGCAACCTCGTGTGTCTGCC
>SKNP01000204.1 GCA_007120485.1 Nitriliruptoraceae bacterium | reverse complement strand
GGACGCCGGTGGGACGCGGCCGGACGGGGACGTGCACCTCGCCGACCTCGCATGGAACACTCACCGGTCCACAACGCCAGCGACGCGGGGCCGCCCGGCGGCCGAGGAGGACCGGTGAACGCGCCACATGATCCGGCGGTCGACGAACCGTGGGGGCGAGAGGTCGAGGGGTCGGCTCGACCGAAGCGCTTCCGCCGCGTGGTGGTCATCGTCCTCGTCGCCCTGCTGGTGCTGACGCTGGCGATCCCGCCGCTGCTGTCGTCACGCATCCCTCGCATCCCGGTCGACGGCCTCTCCCGCGCCGGTGGCGGCCCCACCAACGTGCTCATCGCCGGGTCGGACAGCCGTGAGGGCCTCACCCGGGAGGAGATGCGTGAGCTGTCGACCGGTTTCGCCGACGAGTTCGACGGCGAGCGCACCGACACGATCCTGCTGTTGAGCTTCCAGGGCAACGACACGGCGATGCTGTCGTTCCCCCGCGATCTGTGGGTGGAGCGCTGCGACGGGTCCGTGGGCCGCATCAACGTCGCGCAGTCGTTGGACGGCCCCGGGTGCCTGGTCGACACCGTGGAACGGGTCTCCGGCCTGGACATCCACCACTACACGCGGGTGACGTTCGGAGGGTTCCGCGACGTGGTGGACGCGGTCGGCGGGGTCGAGATGTGCCTCGACGACGCGATCTCCGACCGCGACGCCGGGATCGATCTGCCGGCCGGCTGCCAGCGACTGGACGGCGCGGACGCGCTCGGCTTCGTGCGGGTCCGCAAGATCGACGATGACCTCGCCCGGGTCGAACGGCAGCAGCGGTTCCTGCAGGCGCTGGCGAGCGAGGTCACCGAACCCAGCACGCTGTTCAACCCTGCACGCCTGTGGACCCTCGCCAACGACGCGGGGGGCGCGGTCCAGGTGAGCGACTCGTTGGGCACGATCGGGCTCGCGCGGGTCGGCTGGGCCGGGCGTGGCCTGGCGCGCGGTGGCGTGGCGATGCACACGGTGCCGGTCGATCCGCGGACGACGTCGGGCGGTGCGGAGGTGCTCGACGTGCGCACCTCGGAGGCGCAGCCGCTGTTCGCCAGCTTCGCGGACGGCTCGGTGTTCGACCAGGCGCCGACGGCGGTGGACCCGGCCGACACCCAGGTCGTCGTGCTCAACGGGGCCGGGGTGACCGGGCTCGCCGGACAGGTCGGCGACCAGCTGGACACCCGGGGGTTCGAGGTGATCGAGATCGGGAACGCCGACCCGCGCGAGACGACGGTCGTGCGCCATCCCCCGGGGCAGGCCGAGGCCGCAGAGCTGGTCGCTGCTGGTATCCCGGGCGATCCGACGATCGAGGAGGTCGACGACGTGTCGAGCGTGACCGTGATCCTGGGCAGCGACGCGGGCGGTGGCGCATGAGCCGGCCGCCCGTGGTCCTGACCGTCTGCCTGGGCAACATCTGCCGCTCACCGACGGCGGAGGCCGCGTTGCAGGAGGCCGCGGAGGATGCCGGCGTCGAGCTCGAGGTGCGCTCCGCCGGCACCGGCTCGTGGCACGTCGGCAACCCCCCGGATGCGCGGATGCGATCCGCCGCGGCCGCGGAAGGGCTCACGCTCGGCGGGCAGGCCGAGCAGGTCGACGCGGCCGCCCTCGCCGACGCGGACCTGGTCCTCGCGATGGATCGCTCCAACCTCGCCGATCTGCGACGACTCGCTGCCGACACGGGCGTCGACACCCCCATCGAGTTGTTCCGCAGCTACGACCCGCTCGCCGATGGCCCCGAGGACGTCCCGGACCCGTACTACGGCGGCGCGGACGGGTTCGTCGAGGTGGTGGCGATCTGCCGCCGCACCGCTTCGGCGGTGGTCACGTCGGTGGCCGGGACCGACGGGCGCGGTGCGGACGGGCCCACGTCCGATGGCACCGGGCCGGCCCCCTGATGCCGACCAGCCGACCTCCTGCGCTGCCGGCCGGGCTGTCGGCCGTGGCGGACGCACGCCCGCTGGCCGGTGGAGACGTCGGCCAGGTGTGGCACGCCACGTTGAACGACGGTCGCGACGTGGTCGTCAAGCGTTGCCCTGGCGCAGCGGAGCTGGAGGCCGAGGGGTTGGATGCGCTGCGTGCTGCGGGTGGTCCGACCCCGCAGGTGCTGGGCGTCGAGGGGGACGTCCTGGTGCTGGAGCACGTCAGCGGGCCGGGCGATCCGCACACGTTGGGCCGGCAACTGGCGACCGTGCACACCACCACCGCGGACGCTTTCGGATGGCACCGGGACAACCTGATCGGTCCGCTCCCCCAGCCGAACCCGTGGACGACCTCGTGGCCGCGCTTCCTCGCGGAGCAGCGGCTGGCGCCCCACCTCGACGTCCTGCCGTCGGACCTGGCGACGCGGCTCGACGCGGCGATGCACGACGGGCGGCTGGACGCGGTCGCCGACCACGATGTGGCGCCGAGCCTGGTGCACGGGGACCTGTGGAGCGGCAACGTGCTCGACGACCGGTGGCTGATCGACCCGGCGGTGCACCACGCCGACGCGGAGATCGATCTGGCGATGCTGGACCTGTTCGGCTCGGTCCCGCCGGCGATGCAGCGTGGCTACGAGGAGGTCCGGCCCCTGGACGCCGGCTGGGAGCGCCGCCGCGACCTGCTGCAGTTGCCGCCGCTGCTGGTTCACGTGCGGCTGTTCGGGGCCGTCTACCTGGGCGGGGTGGCGGCCCGGCTCGACGCGCTGGGCTGGTAGCGGGCCCGGGGACCAGATCCGGGTTCCCGGGGGCACGCCCCGGCCGGGTCCGGGGCTCGCCCGGGGTCCCCCGGCCACGCCCAGCCCGGAACCGGGGCACGCCCGGGCCACGTCCGCGTGAGTTCGGCGGCGAGGGTCGCTGTTCTACCCACAACGACGCCTCGCCGGCACTGAACGCGGTTCTTCGGCCAAGGGCCGCGAGGTGAGCGTCGGGTTGACCTGGCGCGGCCGTTGGCTGCGCGCGTTGAGCCCATGATGTGAGTTCTCCGTGGATGCGGCGTTCGAGGGAGCCTCCATCACCCACGGGGGGAGCACCGCTCACCGGGTTGTTGCGGCGGTCCGTCCTTGCCCTCGAGTCGCGCCACAGCGCGATCACGGCGTTCCGGTGGGATGCGGTCCGCAAGTGCAGCGGCCTTCGTCGGCTTGTAGATGCGGTAGACCCACCACCACACCGCCGGATCTGCCAACGGCACTTCGATGCCGTCGACGTCGAGGATGCCGCCCAGATCCTGGGGTACATGGGTCCGGCCCGAAGGTCCCAGTACACAGAATCCGCCGATCAGATCGACCTCGGCGTCGTTGATACTGGCCTTGAGCAGCCAGTCGCTGCACCACGGCGGCGGCGCGTCCCCAACGTGGCGCTGTCGGACCCATGCCTCGCAGGCGACCTCGACAGCCTCGAGTGAATCCGCGGCGACGGTGATGTCGAGGTCATGCACCTCGGCGTCTACGCCGAAGATCGCGAGCAGAGCGCTGCCGCCGAGCCGCCACTCCACCTCGACGTCGTTGAGGGCGGATGCCAAGGTCCGAAGCGCCGACCACTGCGGCTCGGGCAGTTCGGACATCGAGGGTCCTCCTCCCCAAGGTGGGCGCTGCCGTCGAGCACGTCATGGCCCGTCGCGGATGAGCGGGCGGTCCAGATCGCGTGTTCGCAACGCCGTTGCGCAGCGACTCCGGGGGCTATCGATGCTTGGCTTGCAGTGTTCGTTTGATGTCTTTGAGCAGCAGGACGAGGTGGAGTTCGTCGGTCGGACTCGTTTCGAACTCGGGGATGAGGTGACGGTAGAAGTCGGCCGCGTCATCTGACTCAGCGTGCACGAGCAGTCCGCGACACCCGATGTCGTCGCTGATGGCGGCCGTACGCTGGATCACATCGCGCAGCAGCGCCGCTCCCAGGCCCCGTCGTTCGTGCTCGAGATGGACGCCGAGTCGTGCCAACAAGGCGACGGGTTGGGGATAGCGACCCGCGCCCTTGCGGAGCCGCGCGGGCGCGTCTGCCAGGTCGATGTGCGCCATCGTCCACGCGTAGTACGCGACGACCTCACGGCTGTCGGTCGGGACCACGACGAACACTCTGGCGGTGCCCGCTGCCATCGACTGGCGGGCATGGCGGACGAGCCAATCGGTCTGCTCCGGGGAGGCACACACGAAGGCGCCGGGCTCGTGGGTGGACCCGAGCAGCTCGGGTGGCTCGTAGCTCACCCGTCGAACGGCGAGGGTCGTGCCATCAGGCGGCGCAGACCCTCCAGTTCCCGTGCGGGACGGGCGTTGATCGCCTCCCACTCCGCCGCGGCGTCCTCGGACAGGGTGAAGGTGTCCCGGTCGGCCATGACCCGTTGCGCGGCGAACACCAGGCTGGCTTCCGCGAAGTCGGTCAGGGTGGTGTCCGAAGCGTCCACGGCACGCTCGACGAGACGCCGCAGGGCGGGTGTCGTGCGGAACTCGATGCGTTCGGCGCGAGCACGCTCGGTCGTCGCCATGCCATCCTCCGCTTCTATGTGTACGGCCAATGTACGGCCACGTGCCACGGCGTCAACGTCCGGGTCACGCTCGGGCCGAGCCGTGCCCGTGCCGGCCACCACGGACCTTCGGGCTCTGTACGTCGCGCCCGATGTGCGACTCAGCGACTGCCACCAGCACGAGGCCCTGCCTGGCTCGCGGAGCCTCGGCGGCGGCGGTACTGGGACCTCATCAGAGCCCGCCACCCCATTGCAGCGGCCCCTCGACGTCCACGATGCCCGCCCGCGCTTCGAAGCATCCGGACAGGCAGCAACCGAAGCGCTGTACGGCCGCATCGACCAAGACGTCGACCAGGTCACGATCCACCTCGATGACGGACGCTCCCTAACCGCTAGCCTCGATGACCGCCACTACCTCGGCTGGTGGCCCATCACCTGCTCAGGGCCGCTCATCGACCGCGGCTGCACACCCACGGTCAGCGAGGTCGAGGGCACCGACAACGATGGACGCGTCCTCGACCGCTGGGTGCCAGACGACTCCGACAGCCACACCCTCGTCCCAGCCAACCCAGCCCAACCCGAGCCATGAACTCCGAAACCTCCAGTGCCCCCTGCAGATCCAGCTGACCTACCCCGTTCGGCCGGTCGACCTGGGTGCACAGAGCCGCCGTGCTCTCGCGGAGTCAGCACCCGGGCTGGGCGCTCTCACCTCCGTGACCTCGCCCCGCCGCCCTGCTCATCTGACCACACGAGCAACAGCAGCCACGCCGGTTCGTGCCCATCCGGCAACACCCGCCGAACTCACGTCCGCGTCACCCGCGCCGGCGGGTCCGTGCCGTCGGGGTGGCCGTGGTGGGATCCTCCGGCCAGGGGTGCTTGGGGTAGCGGCCGCGGAGCTCGGCGCGGACCTGCGGGTAGCCGCGCTTCCAGAAGCCGGCGAGATCGCCGGTGACCTGCACCGGCCGTCCAGCGGGCGACAGCAGGTGCACCAGGACCGGGACGCGGCCGTCAACGACCGTCGGTGTGGACACGGCGCCGAACAGCTCCTGGAGCTTGACCGCCAGGACCGGGCGATCGCCGTCGAGGTAATCCAACCGGACGCGGGAGCCGGACGGCACGGTCAGGTGGGTCGGGGCGAGCCGGTCCAGTTCGGATGCCTGGCTCGGGGTGAGCTGCGACCGCAGCACGTCGTGGTAGCGGATCGACGCCAGGTGCGACCGACGCCGCGCCCGCAGCAGGAACGGCCCCACGATCCGCTCCACGTCGGCCAGCACGGCCCGATCGCTCAGGTCCGGCCACGTCTGCCCGATCGAAGCCTCCCCGGTCGCCGCATCCCCGGTGGCCACCTCTCCGGCCGCCGCATCCCCGGTGGCCACCTCTCCGGCCGCCGCATCCCCGGTCGCCGCATCCCCGGGCATCGCACCGCCGAGGGTGCGGCGCAGCAGCGCGATCCGTGCGGCCAGCTGCCAGTCGGCAGCGCGTCGGTCGAGCAGGTCCAGGCCCTCGGCGCGCAACCCATCGAGCAGCGCGGCCAGGACCCGGTCAGCGTCAGGCTGGTCG
>SKNP01000226.1 GCA_007120485.1 Nitriliruptoraceae bacterium | reverse complement strand
TACGCCCGAGCTGGCCGACTCCCCGCGCTGGTGGTCGACCCGGTCCTGATCTCCGCAACCGGCCACCACCTGCTCGAGGACGCCGCGATCGATCGCTACCGCGACCGGCTCCTGCCACACGCCCTGGTGGTGACGCCCAACCTCGACGAAGCGGCGGCGCTGGTGGGGCGCGAACTGCACGACCTGGACGACGCGACCGCAGCGGCGCACGAACTGGCCGACGCCGGCACCCGGGTGGTGGTGGTCAAGGGCGGCCACCTGTCCGGGCCGCGCTCGGTCGACGTGATCGTCGCCGACGGCGAGGTTCACCACCTCGACGCCGCACGGGTGGCGACGGCCAACACCCACGGCACGGGGTGCACGTTCGCGGCCGCGTGCGCGGCAGGGCTCGCCACCGGGCTCGAGCCGATCGCGGCGCTCGAACAGGCCAAACGCTACGTCACCAACTGCATCGCTGGTGCGGCGGACTGGTCCCTCGGTGGCGGCTGTGGCCCGGTGGACCACCTCGGCTTCACCGCGCGCTGAGCGTCACCGCCGTGCGGAGTGTCACCGCCGTGCTGCGGGGCGTCAGCGTCGCTCGCGCAGGAAGGCGAGCAGGTCCTCCGCGACGGCCTGTGGGGACAGACAGACCGCGTGGTGGTACTGGCCGTCGAACCGGGACACGCGTGCATCGGGGAGTGCTTCCGCCACCACGTCGACCCACGAGGACCACACCGGCACGGCCGAGTCGACCTGGAGCAGCGTGGGCACCGCGATCCGGGCTGCCTGCTCCGGGTCGAAGGTGAGCGGGTCGCCGTCCACCGACGACCAGACCCGCAGGACGCGTGGGTCCACGTGGAGCGGTTGCAGCGTGCGGTACCACTCGCGGATGCGATCGCACTGCTGCTCGGTTGCCCCCTCGGAGGCGTACCAGTCCACCAGACCGGTGACGAACCGGTCCGCCAACGCCTCATGGTGACCGGCTGCCACCGCCTGGTCGATCTGCCCGAGGACCTCGGGCGGCCAGTCGAAGTCCCCTGGGTTCGGCGGTGGCCAGCCCTCGTAGAGCATCAGCGCATCGATGTTCGAGGTCAACGTCGCCGCCCCGTAAGCGCAGGCTCCCCCGTGCGAGTGGCCGTAGACGGCGACGCGGGAACCGGACACGTCCGCGACCGCATCGACCACCGCGGCGACGTCCTCGCACTCTCGCTCGATGGCGTACTCCGGACCCTCGCCGCTGTCCCCTCGCCCCCGTGGGTCCATCGCGTGGACGGTGACGTGCGGCTCCAAGTACGGCCGCATCAGGTCCCAGGTGCGGTGGTCGGTCAAGCCGCCAGGGACCAGTACCACCGGAGGTCCCTGCCCGCTGGTGACGTAGGCGATCTCGGTGCCGTCCGCGGAGACGGCTCGGTCAACCGACGGCGTGCTCATGCGGTGCTCCTCCCCTGCGCTCATCCTCGAGCTCTGACCGCGCACGCGGGAGGGTCCCCAGCGCGGTCAGACCCACGCGTACGCGGTCGGACCGACGCCGCACGACCATAAGCCACACCGGGGTCGCTGTGAACCCCCGCGATCCACCACCACACCGACCGAGCATGCGGCCTCACGCCGTCGGATCGCTCGAGCCGCCGGACTCCGGCCGCAGCGCTCCGGGCGGCGAGGAGGCCGCGTTCACAGGCGGTCCAGCCTCGAAGCGGCGCGAGTCCGGGCGTGGCCCGTGGCCCACCTCGACATCACCGCGCAGTGACCGTGGCTCGGCGACCAGCGTCCGGCGACGACTAGGTTCGTTCCCGCATTGACCGACCGCCGTCTGGAGCGGGCATGCGCGGCTACATCACGGACCCGAGCGCGCCGGGCGGGCTCCGCCTGGCCGACGACCTCCCGGAGCCCGAGCCAGCCGAGGACGAGGTCGTCGTCGACGTCCGCGCCTTCGCCATCAACCGTGGCGAGCTCAAGCTGCTCGAGCTGCGACCCGAGCACTGGCGACCCGGACAGGACCTCGCCGGGGTGGTCGTGCGGGCCGCCGACGACGGCAGCGGCCCCGCAGCGGGCACGCGCGTGGTCGCGATCGCCGAAGGCGGCGGCTGGGCGGAGCGCGTCGCGCTGCCGGCCGACGTCGTCGCTCCGTTGGCCGACGAGGTGGCGTTCGACCAGGCGGCCGCGCTACCGATCGCGGGGCTGACGGCGCTTCGGGCGCTACGTATCGACGGACCGGTGCTCGGCCGCAAGGTGCTGGTCACGGGCGCGACCGGCGGCGTCGGCCAGTTCGCCGTCCAGCTGGCGGTCGCCGGTGGCGCGGAGGTCACGGCCCAGGTCAGTCACCCCGACCGGTCAGACCTGGCGACGCGGCTCGGCGCCGAGCACGTCCTCATCGAGCTGCGTCACGTCCAGGTGGGCCCCTTCGATCTGGTGTTGGACGCGCTCGGCGGTGAGGTCCTCGAGGAGGCGGTCCACAACCTGTCCCCCGGTGGGACGGTGGCGACCTACGGCAACCTCGCCGGGGAGGCGTCGCTGTCGTTCCTCGACTTCCGCGCTGCGCCGCTGGCCCGGATCGTGGGCTTCTTCCACGCCCACCCGCAGGACGCGCGCGGCGAGGACCTGGCCACGCTCGTCCGGCTGACCGCCGATGGTCGTCTGACGCCGCAGCTCGGCTCGGTCCGTGACTGGAGCGAGACCCGCGAGACGCTGGATGCGCTGCGAGCCAGGGAGGTCCGCGGCAAGGCCGTCCTGACGATCGGCTAGGTCCGGACGCCTGATGGACGGACCCGCAAGGTCCGAGCGGCCTCGAAGCTCGTGTCGTTCGCCACCGACAGGATCCGCCCCGCCACCTCGGCGCACGATTAGGCTGAGACCGTGGTGACGGGTGACCTGCCGGGTGATCCGTCCCCCACGACCGAGGTCGGAGTCAGCATGGGCGACACGTCCACGACCACGCTGCTGGTGCGGCGTGAGGTGCGGGACGGTGAACGGCGCGTCGCCGCCACTGCCGACTCGGTCCGCCGGCTGACCAAACGCGACGTCGAGGTGCTGGTCGAGCGCGGCGCAGGCGAGGCGGCCGGGTTCCCGGACGCGGCCTACGAGGACGCCGGCGCGACGCTCGTCGACGACGACCGGGCCGCGTCCGCGGACCTGGTCGTACAGGTGGCGCCGCCGACCCCCGCGCAGGTCGATGCGCTGGGGCGCGGCACGGTCCTGCTGTCGTTGATGGCCCCCCATCGCCACCTCGACGTCGTCGCGGCGCTGGCCGAGAAGGGGGTCAGCACGCTGGCGATGGATCTGGTGCCGCGGATCACCCGGGCGCAGGCGATCGATGCGCTGTCCAGCCAGGCGAACGTCTCCGGCTACCGGGCGGTGATCGAGGCCGCGTACGCGCTCGACAAGTACTTCCCGTTGTTCATGACCGCGGCGGGCACGATCCGTCCGGCCCGGGTGGTCGTGCTCGGGGCCGGGGTCGCGGGGTTGCAGGCCGTCGCGACCGCCAAGCGGCTCGGGGCGGTCGTGCACGTCTCCGACATCCGCGAGGCTGCGCGCGACGAGGTTGCCTCGCTCGGCGGCACGTTCATCGAGGTCCCCGACGCGGAGGATGCGACCGGTGAGGGCGGCTACGCCAAGGAGGTCGGCGAGAGCTTCCTCGAACGGCAGCGTGCCGTGCTGACCGAGCACCTCAGCCAGGCCAACGCGGTCATCTGCACCGCCCAGATCCCGGGTCGGCCGGCACCGCAGCTGATCACCCAGCAGATGGTGGAAGCGATGCGGCCGGGGGCGGTCGTGATCGACATCGCCGCTGCGGACGGGGGCAACTGCGCCCTGACCGATGTCGCCGGCGTCGTCGAGCATCAGGGGGTCCGCATCATCCCCGGCCACGACTTCCCCTCGGCGATGGCCAACGAAGCCAGCGCCCTCTACGCGCTCAACATCGCCACGTTCTGCGAGCTGCTCGTGGACGAGGAGGACGGGCTCCACCTCGACGTCGACGACGACGTGGTAGCGGGCGCTCTGCTGACCCACGACGGTGCCGTGACCGCACCACGGATCGCGGAGATGCTCGAGGAGGACGCATGATGGGTCCGTTGCTCGTGAGCGTGTACGTGTTCGTCCTGTCGGCGTTCCTCGGCTTCGAGCTGATCAACAAGGTGCCGCCGACCCTGCACACCCCGCTGATGTCCGGTGCGAACGCGATGTCGGGTATCACCGTGATCGGGGCGCTGACCCTGGTGACCGTGGCCGACCCGTCCACCGGGGTGATCCTGGGGGTCCTCGCGCTGGTACTGGCCACGATCAACGTCGTCGGTGGGTTCCTCGTCACCGACCGGATGCTCTCGACGTTCGGCGGACGGAAGTGACCCCCGAGGAGGTCACGCCGCTGCTGGCACTGGGCTCGATCGCGCTGTTCGTGATCGGGCTCAAGCGCCTGTCGAAGGTGCGCACCGCCCGCAGCGGCAACGCCCTGATGGCGTCCGGCATGCTGCTGGCGATCGTGATCACCCTGATCGAGGTCGGGCTGGTCGACTACCGCTGGATCGCCGGCGGGCTGCTGGTCGGGGCCGGGATCGGCTACGCCATCGTGGCCCGTGCGCAGGCGACCCAGATGCCGGAGATCGTCGCCCGGTTCAACGGGTTCGGTGGAGCGGCGTCGGCGCTCGTCGCGCTCTCGCTGTTCTGGTCCGAGGTGGTCGAACCCGCCGGCGATGACACCGCCTTCGCCGTCCTGGGCGGTGCCTCCGCCGCGACCCTGGTGCTGTCGATCCTGATCGGATCGGTGACCCTCTCCGGCAGCCTGATCGCGGAGCTCAAGCTCCGGGGGACCATCTCGGGCAGCCCCAGGATCCCGGTGCGCGGGGTCCTGATGGGGCTGTTCGCCCTCGGTGGGCTGGCCCTCGGTGGGGTCGCGGTGTTCGCCATCGACGATCCGATCACCGCCGCGGCGTTGGTGGTCGGCCTGGTCGTGGCCGCCGTCGTCACCGGGCTGATGCTGGTGCTGCCGATCGGCGGCGCCGACATGCCGGTGGTCATCAGCCTGCTCAACTCCCTGTCCGGCCTCGCGGCCGCGGCCACCGGGTTCGCCTTGAGTAACCAGCTGCTGATCATCGCCGGCACCATCGTCGGTGCCGCCGGGCTGATCCTCACCCAGATCATGTGCGTGGCGATGAACCGGTCGCTGGTCAACGTGCTGATCGGGGGCTACGGAGGGGTCGCCGCCGAGCACGGCGAGTACGAGGGTGTCGTCTCCGCCGACGCCGAGTCGGCCGCCATGGTGCTCGAAGCCGCCCAGTCGGTGATCATCGTCCCCGGATACGGCCTGGCGGCGGCACGGGCCCAGAACGCCGTCCACGACGTGGCCAAGGCGCTGCAAGCCCAGGGCTGCCACGTCCGGTTCGGCATCCACCCGGTCGCGGGACGGATGCCCGGCCACATGAACGTGGTGCTCTCGGAAGCGGAGGTGCCCTACGAGCTGCTGTTCGAGATGAGCGAGATCAACCAGGACTTCTCCCAGACCGACGCGGTGATCGTCGTCGGCGCCAACGACGTGGTGAACCCCGCCGCGAACACCGATCCGACCAGCCCGATCGCCGGGATGCCGATCCTGGATGCCGCGAGCGCCCGCCGGGTGTTCGTGATCAAGCGCAGCCTCTCCCCCGGCTACGCCGGCATCAAGAACGCGCTGTTCGAGCAGGACAACACCGTGATGCTGTACGGGGACGCCAAGGAGGTCCTCGACCAGCTCGCCAGCGAGCTGTCCTCCGCGTGATGGCGGCGTCGTAGCGGCGGCGTAGCGGCGGCGTAGCGGCGTTGCAGCGGCGTCGTAGCGGCGGCGTAGCGGCGTCGTAGCGGCGTCGTAGCGGCGTTGCAGCGGCGTCGTAGCGGCGTCGTAGCGGCGTTGTCGGCGCCGGCGACGCCACGTGATCGCCACGACGTCACCACCTCCCGCCCGTGTGGTGTGGCCGCCGACGGCGACAGCGACAGACGTGAGCGCCGAGCGTTCCTACACTCGTCACCGAAGCTCCGGACGCGGCACCGCCGGACGCGGACGATGCATGGGGCGATGGGGACGTGACG
>SKNP01000448.1 GCA_007120485.1 Nitriliruptoraceae bacterium | reverse complement strand
TGCTCGTCACGATCTCCGAGGAGGTCGGCCACGGCGCGGCCGGACTCGCCAACGAGGTCGCGGAGATGCTCTCGGTCGACTCGGCGGTGGTCGCGCCCGGCCAGCACTCGACCGAGACCGGTGTCACGATCGCGATGCAGGACCTCCACGGACCGTTCGACTACCACCTCACGCGTGTGCTGTGCGATCTGGCGTCGGCCCACGACGTCGAAGCGAACCGCGATGTGTTCCGCTACTACCGTTCGGACGTGGCCTCGGCGCTCGAGGCCGGAGCGGAGACGCGGGCGGCGCTCATCGGGTTCGGGGTGGACGCCACCCACGGCCACGAACGGACCCACCTCGACTCGATCGTGGCGACCGCTCGGTTGGTCGCGTTGTACCTGCAGGCGCCCCTGACCTTCGCGGAGTGGGACTCGAAGCCGAAGGGGTCCCTCGAACACTTCCCATCTTCCTCGGTCCAACCGGTCCGGCACGAACCGGAGTGGGACCCGGAGGACGAGGGACTCCTGGAGAACGAGCCGTTCGACGAGGTGGTGGGCTCCTACGCCCGGCTCGAGGGCGACGACGAGGAGGAGTGACGCGGGCGAGCTCCGCTGGCACGTCACACCCCGCACGTACGGTGGGCCATGTCACCCGACCTCGCTCATCCGACCTCGCTCCTGGGCCACGTCGCCCGACCTCGTCTCGTTGACCTGACCTCGTTGACCTGACCTCGTTGACCTCGCCTCGCGGAGGTGCCACGTGCCGGACCTGCCGGTGTTGCTCGCCGTCCTGGCGGGTGCGTCGCTCGTCGGGGCGCTGGTGGGCTGGCTTGCCGCGCGCAGCCGTGCGTCGGACACCGATCGGGTCGTCGATGCGCTGCGTGAGGAGCTCGATGTCGCCCGTCGCACGACCCGCGACGAGCTCAGCGCGACCCACCGTGAGGACCTGCGCCACGCCCTGGACACCCTGCAGCAGGTCGCTGGCGAGCAGCTCGATGCCCGGGTCCGCGCTGGTGCGTCCGATCTGACCCACCGCAAGGAACTGATCGACGCGGAACTCGAGCAGGTGACCCGTAGCCTCAAGCAGGTCACCGATCTCGTCCAGCGCCTCGACCGCGAGCGGTCCGCCCAGCTCGGCCAGGTCAGCGAGCAGCTGCACGGGGTCGCCCGGAGCCACGGTGAACTCGCCAGCACGACCGCGGCGCTGCGGGAGGCGTTGTCCTCCTCGCAGACGCGCGGCCAGTGGGGTGAGCGCATGGCCGAGGACGTGCTGCGAGCCGCAGGGTTCGTCGAGGGCGTCAACTACCGCACGCAAGCCACCACCCCCGGTGGGAGCCGACCGGACGTGACCTTCCTGCTCCCGGGCGACCAGGTCCTGCACATGGACGTGAAGTTCCCGTTGGGCAACTACCTGGCGATGCTGGAGGCTGAGGGCGACACCGAGCGCGACGCCCGACGCAACGCGTTCCTGCGTGACGTCCGCGCACGGGTCAAGGAGCTCGCGGACCGCGACTACGTCGACGCCGGGTCGGGCACCCTCGACTGCGTCCTGCTGTTCCTGCCCAACGAGGACGTCTACGGCTACGTCCACCAGCAGGACCCGACCCTGTTGGACGATGCACTGGCCCGGAAGGTGGTGCCGTGCTCACCGACCACGCTGTTCGCGGTGCTCGCCGTGATCCGCCAGGCGGTCGATCGGGTCGCGTTGGAGCGGGTCAGCGACGAGATCCTCCAGCTGCTGGCGGGGTTCGCCGATCAGTGGGGACGGTTCATCGAGGCGATGGACAAGGTCGGCCGCGGCCTGGAGACCACCAACCGGGCGTACGAGGCCCTGTCGTCCACCCGCCGCAACCAGCTGGAGAAGCAGCTCCAGCGCATCGATGAACTGCGGACCGAGCGTGGCGTCGACGCCGTGGTGTTGGGGGCGGACCGGCCGCAGCTGGTCGCGCTGCCGCAGGAGCATCACGCGGACGATGGAGCTGCCGAGCTCTCGGATGGCCCCACCGAGGATGGCCCGACCGAGGCGGGCCCCACCGAGGAGGGCCGCGCGAGCGGGGACCGGTCGTGAGCCGACGCCACGATCACGACGCCGGTGGGGACGCGGACCTGCTGGCGGCGAAGGCGGCGCTGCGCGAGCGGGTGTGGGCGTCGCTCGACGTCGCCGGTCTCCGTCGGTTCCCGGGGCCGTGGCACCGGATCCCCAACTTCGTCGGCGCGGAGGCCGCCGCCGAACGCTTGCGTTCGACCAACGCCTGGCAGCACGCGCAGCACCTCAAGGCGAACCCCGACAGCCCGCAACTGCCGGTGCGCCAGCGCGCGTTGGAGGACGGCCGGGTCGTCTTCATGGCGGTGCCACGGCTGGCCGAACCCGAGCCGTTCTTCCTGCTCGATCCCGACCACCTCGCCGACCCGCCCCGCCGGGCGGCGTCGATCGCCGGAGCCACCCGCTCGGCCCGCACCGTCCCGCTCGAGGAGCTCGCTCCCGTCGACCTGGTGATCACCGGGTGCGTGGCCGTCGGTGAGGACGGGGTGCGGCTGGGCAAGGGTGGAGGGTTCAGCGACCTGGAGTTCGCGATCGCCAGCGAGGCCGGCCTGATCGGCCCGAGCACCCGGGTGGCGACCACGGTGCACCCCGCGCAGGTCCAGCCCGGCGGGGAGATCCCGTCCAATGCCCACGATGTCCACGTCGACCTCATCGCGACCCCCGACGAGGTCCTGGAGGTGCCACGGCGCTCGCAGGTCCCACCGGCGCGGCTGCGGTGGGAGGAGCTGACCGAGGAGAAGGTGGCGGCCATCCCGGTCCTGGCCGCGCTCCAGGCACGGGCGCGGTAGGCCCCGGCGAGGGCCGGTCGGGACGACCGCGGTGGGTCGGGTCGGCGGCCGCGGTGGGTCGGGTCGTCGCGGTGTGGCGCGTCGAGCCGTCCAGCGGGCTCTCGGCACCGAAGGCAGGGACGCGACCCCAACCCCGCTGAGGAGTTCCCACGTGAGCGTGCAGATCGGTGATCAGGCCCCCGACTTCGAACTGCAGGATCAATCGGGCACGCCCGTGCGCCTGTCGGACTACCGCGGGAGCAAGCACGTCCTCGTGGTGTTCTACCCGCTGTCGTTCACGGGCACCTGCGAGGGCGAGATGTGCCAGATCCGCGACTCGATCGACACCTTCCAGAGCGGCGAGGTGGAGACGCTCGCGATCTCCGTGGACGCGCCGCCGACCCACGCCCGGTGGGCCCACGAGCAGGGGTTCGGGTTCCCCCTGCTGTCGGACTTCTGGCCGCACGGCGAGGTCGCTCGGACCTACGGCGTGTTCGACGACGATCTCGGCATCGCCGTGCGCGGCACCTTCATCGTCGACAAGGACGGCAAGGTCGCCTACACCGACCGCAACGCCGTGCCGGAGGCGCGCGATCAGCAGGCCTGGAAGAAGGCCCTGGCCGACCTGGGCGCGCTCGCCTGAGGGGCGTTGACGCCCCGTCCAGCCGCCCGCCGTCCTGGCCTGCGTGGGCCCGTCGAGCCGGTCCGTGCCGCGTCGAGGGGTCGGTCGGCGGCGTCGCGCGCCTCCGGCGGGCCTGACGGTCCCCGCGGTACCGTGGCCACGCCGGCGACCAGGAGACGGACACGGTGACCGAGATCCCCGAGGCCCTCAGCTACGACGATGTCCTGCTCGCCCCACAGGCCTCGGCCATCCTGCCGCGTGACGTCGACGTCAGCGCCACGCTGCACGATCGGATCCAACTCAACCTGCCGTTGCTGTCCGCAGCGATGGACAAGGTCACCGAAGCGCCGATGGCGGTCGCTCTCGCCCGGCAGGGTGGTCTCGGCGTCATCCACAAGAACGCCAGCGTGGAGGGGCAGGCCGCGATGGTCGAGAGCGTCAAGCGCTCCGAGTCCGGCTTCATCAACGACCCCGTCACGCTGCGGCCCGACGATCCGGTCGACCGCGCGTTCGACCTGATGGCCCACTACCGCGTGTCCGGGTTCCCGGTGGTCGATGACGAGGGCGCGCTCGTCGGCATCATCACCAACCGCGATCTGCGCGTCGACATCGCGCCGGGCAGCCGGGTGCACGAGCACATGACCCGCGACGGGCTGATCACCGCCGAGCCGGGAACCACGCTCAGCCAGGCACGCGACGTGATGCAGACCCACCGGGTGGAGAAGCTGCCGACCGTCGATCCCGATGGACGGCTGACCGGCATGTTCACGTTCAAGGACATCGAGAAGGTCCACAAGTACCCCAAGGCCGCGAAGGACGCCCGGGGACGCTTGCTGTGCGCCGCCGCGGTCGGCACCGGCCCCGGGAGCGAGGAGCGGGCGGCCGCGCTGGTCGACGCCGGCGTGGACCTGCTGGCGGTCGACTCCGCGCACGGACACCACGTCGGGATCCTCGAGTTCGCCGGGAAGCTGAAGGACCGCCACCCGGACGTCGTGCTGATGGTCGGCAACGTCGCCACCGGCGACGGGGTCCGCGCCTGCGTCGATCACGGCGCCGATGTGGTCAAGGTCGGGGTCGGGCCGGGGTCGATCTGCACGACCCGCGTCGTCACCGGGGTCGGGATGCCGCAGTTCACCGCGATCCTCGAGGCCGCCCGGGCTGGTGCCGAACTGGGCGTCTCCACCATCGCCGACGGTGGGGTGCGCTACTCCGGCGACGTCGTCAAGGCGCTGGCGGCGGGCGCCACCGCGGTGATGGTCGGCAACCTGCTGGCGGGCACGGACGAGTCGCCGGGGGAGCTGGTCCTGGCCGGCGGTCGTCGGTACAAGGAGTACCGAGGTATGGGCTCGGTGGACGCCATGCGTGCCGGGTCCGCGGACCGGTACTTCCAGGCGGACAAGGCGGCCGGCAGCGCCGCAGAAGCCCGTGAACCGGCCAAGCTGGTGCCGGAGGGCGTGTCCGGGCTGCTGCCGTACCGCGGCACGGTCGGCGAGGTGACCGACCAGCTCCAGGGCGGGATCCGGTCCGGGATGGGCTACGTCGGCGCCACCGACCTGGCCGATCTGGCCGAGCGCGCACGCTTCGTGCGCCAGACCGCCGGGGGGATGCGCGAGTCCCACGTCCACGACCTCGACGTGGTGCACGAGGCACCGAACTACCAGGTGCCCGGCTCGGGCTGATCCGGTGCTCGGCTCGGGCTGATCGCGGCGGCGACCGGCGCATGACCTCGGTGGTTCAGGCGTCCGGTGGCAGCCCCGCAGGGCCGCGCGGGCCGCTCGCGTACGGGCAGTGACGGCAGCCGGAGTCGCAGCAGGTGCCGCGTTCCCACAGTTCGGCGGCGGTGAACACGAAGAACCCGCTGGCCGGGTCGACGTAGCCGGGGGCACCGCTGCGCAAGGCCTGTTCGTGCGCGGCGAGGATGCGGGCGTAGCTGGCGTGGCGCGGAGAGAGCCGGTCGGTCAACGGCAGCCGAGCCTCGCGGGGCAGCGGCCCGTCGGTCACGGCCGGTCCGTCCAGGCCAGCAGGTGGTCGATGGCCACGGCCACGCCGTCGGCATCGACCGACGGTGCGGAGAGGTGCGCGGCGGCGTGGACCGACGGCGCCGCCTGCCCCATGGCGATCGCCGTGCCGGCGACCTCGAACATCGACAGGTCGTTGGTGGCGTCACCGATCGCGACGACCTGGGACAGCGGGACGTCGAGGTGGTCCGCGGCTCGCCTGAGCGCTCGGCCCTTGTCGGCGTCCGGGTGGGTGACGTTGACGTACCGCAGATCGGGCGTGCGCGGTGACTCCGACGGGCCGGGGACCAGCCCCAGCCGTTCCACCTCGACGACCAGGTCGGCGACGGCCCGGTGGTCGAAGACCGCGAACGTCGCCTTGAGCGCGGGCTGGCCGGCCAGGTCGGCCGCCCGGTCGATCAACGCCCGCGGTTCGGACCCCAGGAGTTCCCAGTGCGCCGCAGCGCGTTCGTCGTGGGCGGAGGCGACGAACCCGGACTCGGTGTAGATCTCCACGTAGGCGTCGTCGCACCGGTGGGCGAGGGCGAGCAGCCCGTCGACGGCGGCGTCGTCCAGGGGCCAGGCGACGACCGTCTCCCCATCGGCGCGGACCTGCGCACCGTTGTGCAGCACGTGGGGACCGCTGATGTCCAACTGGTCGTGCAACGACCGGACGCCGTCACGCATGCGTCCGGTCGCGTAGCCCACGCGGATGCCGGCATCGCGGGCGCGACCGAGCGCGTCGACGACCGCCGGTCGGGCGAGCGCCTCCGGGCCGACCAGGGTGCCGTCGACGTCGCAGACGACGTAGCTGATGGTGCGGGGTCCCTGCCAGCCGGCGTGGCGACCCGCTGGGTTCAGTGACGCTTGGGAGATGGCCACGTCAGCCGAGCGCCTTGACGGAACCGAACCGTTCCTCGTAGCTCGACAGGTTGGTGTTGAGCGCGTTGAGGACCCGTCCGACCATCGTCGGCGCGATCCGCACGCGGGAGACCACCTCGGCGTTGACCTTGCCCTTCTCGCCCGACGGGACGAGTTGGCAGAAGTCGAGCGTGAAGTCGTGCGGCGAGTGCGAGACCACCAGGAAGTTGGCGTAGGTGCCGTGCTTCTGCTCGTCCGGCACGACGACCTGGACCTGCTTGTTCGCTGGGTTGGGGTTCGGCTCCGGCTTCTCGTCGCTCACGGGTGCCTCGTGGGTCGGTGGTCTGGCGCGCCGGCGGGCGCGGTCGGTCGAGGCTACCCGTCAGCCGTCTAGTCTCGACGCCGGACGGTGCCCGTTCGCCAGCCGCCGTCGCCCCCGATGAGTCCGGAGCATGACGTGTCCCATGAGGCCCGCCTCGGCCCGTTGCACGAAGCCGCGACCGACGCGATCGAGCAGGCGATGGCGCTGGTCCCGCGGCTCTGGGCCCGCGACCACACCGTCTGGTCCGAGGACCCGACGGAGATCACCGACCGGCTCGGCTGGCTGGACGCTCCGGAGCGGGCCCAGGACCGCATCGCCGATCTCGAGCAGCTCGCCGCGGACGTAGCCGCGGACGGTGTCACCGACGTCCTGCTGGTCGGCATGGGCGGTTCCTCGTTGTGGCCCGAGGTCCTGGCCACCTCCGTCGGGTCGGCGTCGGGGGCGCCGCGTCTACGGGTGGTGGACTCCACCGACCCGGCCGCCGTGCTGGCGGCCGAACGTGAGCTGCCGTGGGCGACGACGTTGCTGGTCCCGGCATCGAAGTCCGGCGGGACGATCGAGACCCTGTCGCACCTGGACCGTTTCCTGGAGCGCCTGCAGGAGGCCCATGGGTCGGCCGCCGGGCGCTTCGTGCTGCCGATCACCGACCCGGGGAGCAAGCTGGACGTCCGCGCCTCGGCCGACGGGTTCCGGGGTGTGGTCCACGGGCAGTCGGACGTCGGCGGCCGGTTCTCCGCGCTCACCGAGTTCGGGCTGCTGCACGCGGCGCTGTTGGGGCTGGACCTGGACGAGCACCTGGCACCTGCGCGTGAGCAGCTGGCGATCAGCCGGTCCACGGACCCGTCGGTGAACGCGCCGGCGGTGCTCGGGGCGATCATGGCCGCTGCGGCGACACGTGGCCGGGACAAGCTCACGCTGCTGTTGCCGGCACCGGTGGCCAGCTTCGGCACCTGGATCGAACAGCTCGTGGCGGAGTCCACCGGCAAGCACGGGGTCGGGCTGGTGCCCGTGCTGGGTGAGGATCCGACCAACGCGACCTTCGGTCACGACCGGCTGGTCGTCGCGTTCGGCGAGCAGCCGGTGGTCCGTGAGCTCGCCGCCGCCGGGGTCCCAACGGTCGTGCTGCCGGAGGCTGGCCCCGACGATCTGCCCGGCGAGGTGGTGCGGTTCGAGGTCGCGACGGCGATCGCCGGTGCCTTGCTCGGGGTGAACCCGTTCGACCAGCCGGACGTGGCCGCTGCCAAGGCGGCGACCGAACGGGCCCTGTCGTCCGACGAGGACCTCCCGCCGACGACGACCCCGGACCCGGTGTTGGGGACCGTCGCTCCCGGTGACGTGATCGCGCTGCTCGGCTTCGTCGAGCCCGGCAGCGTCGACGAGGCGCGCCTGCACCAGGCGGCCGACGGGCTGCGGGTGGCTCACGAGGTGCCGGTCACCGTCGGTATCGGACCGCGGTACCTGCACTCGACCGGTCAACTGCACAAGGGTGGCTCGGACCGGGCGGTCTTCCTTCTCGCCGTCGGTGACGACCCGCAGGACGCATCGATCCCGGGCCGCGACTACGGGTTCTCGCGGCTGAAGCGGGCGCAGGCGGCCGGGGATCTTCGAGCGCTCACGGACGCGGACCGACGCGTCGCGCATGTGACGTTGGACGCGCTCGACGCGCTCGGCAGCAGCTGACGCGCCGTCGGGTCAACCGCGCGTGCGGATCTGCCCGAGCCCACCGTCGACGCCGATGATCTGCCCGGTCACCCACGAGGTGGCCGGATCGAGCAGCCAGGCGACGGCCGCGGCGACGTCGTCACCCTCACCGAGTCGACCGAGGACGTGCATCTTGCGGCTGGCGTCGGCCTGTGCGTCGTTGGCGACCAGCTTCTCGGTGAGGTTCGAGGACACCAGCCCCGGGGAGACCGCGTTGACGCGGACGCCCTTGCTGCCGTAGGTCGCCGCGGCTGAGCGGACCAGGCCGATCACGCCGGCCTTGGCGGCCGCGATCGCCTCGTGGTTGGCGATCCCGATCTGTGCCGCCGCGGACGCCGCCAGGACGATCGAGCCGCCGTGGCGCTTCATCGCGGGTGCGGCTGCCCGCACGACCGCGAACGCGGTCGACAGGTTGGTGGCGATCGTCGCCTCGAACTCCTCCTGGGAGGTCAGGTGCGCGGGCTTGAGCAGGACCGAGCCAGCGAGGTTGGCGATCCCGTCGAGCCGGCCGTTGCGCTCGACGACACCATCGACGAGCTCCTGGACCGCGCTCCAGTCGCGGGCGTCGACGGCGCGGACCTCGCCGTCGACGTCGTCGGCGAGCGATGTCAACGCCGCCTCGTCCCGTCCGGCGAGCACGACGTGGGCCCCGGCGTCGGCCAGGCGACGGACCGTGGCGGACCCCACCGCGCCGGCGGCGCCGATCACGAGGTGGACGGGGGCATCGGCCATGGGTGGCTCCTGGATCTCGGGCGGCGTCGGTGCCTGAGGTTCGGGTCATCGACGCCGGCCGGACGGTTCCACCCGAGGGTCGTCAGCTCCCGTCGGCGGTGGTCGTCGTCACGCTCGGTTCGCGGGCTGCATCGCGGCAGAGCCGGTCCCAGAGGGCGTCCTCCTCGCCGGTCGGCGACCGGGTCCACGGCACCTTGTGCCGGTTGCGGGGTCGCCGGTCGTGCCACAGCCGTCCGGGGCCGGCGCCGAGGTCGTCGGCCAAGGCCAGGTAGACGGCGGTGTCGGCCCCCTCGGTCGGATCCCGCAGGATCGGGCCCATGACCCGGCGGAACCCCGGGAGCGAGGACTCGACGCCGGGAGTCAGCGCCCACCCCGGGTGCATGACGTGGAAGTCGATGCCGCTGCGCCCGAAGCGACGTGCCCATGCTCGGGTCGCCACGACCTGGGCACGCTTCGCGCGGGCGTAGGCGAGGCTCGGCCGGTAGTCGTCGGGGGACTCGAGCTGGTCGACCTCCAGCTTCTGGGCGTACATGCCGCCGGAGGTGACGGTGATCACCCGCGACGGGGCGCTGGCGGCCAGCAGCGGCAGCAGGTCACTGGTGAGCGCGAACGGTGCCAGGACGTGGACCTGGTAGGTGCGCTCGAACCCGTCGACCGTCTCTGCCCGGTCGGGGAACATCGCACCGGCGTTGTGGATGATGCCGTGCAGCGGTGCTGCCTCCGCTCGGCGTGCTGCGGCGAACGTGCGCACCGAGGCGAGGTCGCCCAGATCCAGGACGTCGTAGCGCACGCGTTCGGCGACGTCGTCGCCGAGGTCCTCGTGGAGCCGGGTCAACGTCCGCTCGCCCTTGTCGTGGTCCCGGACGGAGACCAGCACCTCGGCGCCGGCGGCGGCCAGCGCACCGGCCGCGGCGTACCCGAGGCCCGAGTTGCCGCCGGTGACCAGCATGCGGCGCCCATCCCCGGGCAGGCTGGCGGTGCTCGGCCATCCCTCGAGACGCGAGCGGACCTCGGAGCCGACGCGGCTGAACGACAGGACGACGGTGCCCTCGAGCGCGGCATCGACCACACGTGCGATCGGGGTGGGGGTCGGTATCACGGGGCCTCCGGCGTGCCATCGAGGGGTGCGGTCGTGGCGACGGGGTGATGGCGTACCTCACCGTTCGTCGCCGGGGCGGCTCGGGCGTGGGCACCGGCCGGCGCCGGACGCGTTCGACGCCAGGTCGAGCGCGGGCCGCACAGCGCGACGGGGATGCCGGACCGGCCGACGACCGGGATGCCGGGGAGGTCTACGGTCGGGTCGACAAGCGGTACTACCAGCTTCGTAGGAAGCCACCAGCCGCGCTCGTGCACGAGCCGGCACCACGATCAGGAGCAGGACCTATGCGACACGCCCCACGAGCCGTCGCACTCACCGCGGTGCTGGCGTTGCTGGCGGCTGCCTGCGGCAACGGTGACGACGATGCCGCAGCCGGCGACCTCGATCTGATCGAGTCGGGCACGCTGACCGTCTGCTCAGAGGTGCCGTACGAGCCGTTCGAGTTCGAGGACCCCGACGCACCGTCGGGCTACAGCGGGTTCGACATCGACCTGATGCAGGAGATCGCCGAGCGCAACGACCTGGAGCTCGCCGTGGTCAACACGGGCTTCGAGGGCCTGACCTCCGGCGCGGAGATGGCCGCCGGCACGTGCGACGTCGCCGCGTCGGCGATGACGATCACCGAGGAGCGCGAGGAGAACGTCGACTTCACCGACACCTACTACTCGGCGATCCAGTCGTTGTTGGTCCCCGTCGACTCCGCCATCGCGAGCATCGATGACCTGACCGAGGAGGTCAGCGTCGGGGTGCAGTCCGGGACCACCGGCGAGGCGTACGCGGAGGAGAACGTCCCCGGCGCGGAGCTCATCGCCTTCGAGGGTGGCGGAGACCTGTTCACGGCGTTGGAGGCCGGGCAGATCGACGCGATCCTCCAGGACGAGCCGGTCAACGCCAACCGCGCGGACGAGGACGACGGCGTCGAGGTCGTCGAGACCTACGACACCGGCGAGGACTACGGCTTCGCGCTCGAACAGGGCCGCGACGACGAACTGATCGACGTGCTCAACAGCACGCTCGAGGACGTCCGCGACGACGGCACGTACGACGAACTGTTCGACGAGTACTTCGGCGAAGCCTGAGTCCGCTGGTACCCAGGGGTGGCCCGGCCGGGTGAGCGACAACCCGGCCGGAGGCTCCTCGGACACCGGGGCTCCGGTGCGCGGGCGTCCAGCGTCGGTCGTCTCGCCGGGGAGCGGGCGTCCACCGTGAGTCGTCTCGCCGGGGCGCGGGTGACCGCGGTCGGTCGGTTAGCGTTACCTCGTGGCCCGAGGCCGATGAGGACGGAACCAGCGTGACCAAACGCCAGAAACAACGCCTGGTTCGCGGGGTCCTCTACCTGGTCCTCTTGGCAGGCGTCCTCGCGGTCGGTCTCCTCGCGGACTGGGAGACGACCCGACGCAACTTCTTCAACGCTCAGCTCGCGCGCGAGATGTTCCCCGACGTCCTGACGATCGCGGCCCGCAACACGCTGCTCTACACGTTCCTGGCGTTCAGCTTCGGGTTGGTGTTCGGCCTCGTCCTGGCGCTGATGCGGCTGTCGAGCATCAAGCCCTACCGCTGGCTGGCCACGATCTACATCGAGACGTTCCGCGGCCTCCCGGCGCTGCTCACCATCTTCCTGGTCGGTATCGGCATCCCGATCGCCTTCGGGACGCGGTGGCCGACGTTGGTCACCATCACGCTGGGCCTGGGGATCGTGGCGGCCGCCTACATGGCCGAGACGATCCGCGCCGGGATCGAAGGTGTCCCGAAGGGTCAGATGGAGGCCGCCCGGTCGCTGGGGATGACCTACACCTGGGCGATGATCTCGATCGTGATCCCGCAGGGTTTCCGGATCATCATCCCGCCGCTGACCAACGAACTGGTGTTGCTGATCAAGGACACGTCCCTGCTGTTCGTCATCGGTACCACGCCGGCGACCAAGGAGCTGCTCAAGTTCGGTCGGGACCTGCTCAACACGCACGCGAACGCGACGCCGCTCATCGTCGTCGGTGCGGTGTACCTCGCGATCACGGTCCCGTTGACCCAGCTCGTGCGGATCCTCGAACGCCGCAACGCGCGGTCGCGCTGACGTGTGAGCTGACCGGCCACGACCCCCCCGGCCACGCGCCGGTCGACGATCCGTCCCGGGAGGACGCTGATGGCGACACCAGCCAACGAGGTACCGGCGATCGAGGTGCGAAATCTGCACAAGTCGTTCGGTGACCTGGAGGTCCTCAAGGGCATCGACTTCAGCGTCATGCCCGGTGAGGTCGTCTGCGTCATCGGACCATCCGGGTCGGGCAAGTCCACCCTGCTGCGGTGCGTCAACCGCCTCGAGGAGTCCAGCTCCGGCCAGGTCCTGATCGAGGGCGACGACATCACGCATCCCGATGCGGACGTGGACGCGTTGCGCAGCCGGATCGGCATGGTGTTCCAGGCCTTCAACCTCTTCCCGCACCTGTCGGTGCTGCGCAACCTCACGATCGCCCAACAGCGGGTCCGCCGTCGCCGTCGCGCCGAAGCCCGTGACGTGGCGGAGCGCACGCTCGAACGTGTCGGGTTGTCCGACAAGATCGACGCCTACCCGTCGCACCTGTCGGGAGGCCAACAGCAACGGGTCGCGATCGCCCGAGCGTTGTCGATGGAGCCGGACATGATGCTCTTCGACGAGCCGACGTCCGCCTTGGACCCGGAGCTGGTCGGGGAGGTGCTCGCGGTCATGCGGGACCTCGCACGCGAGGGGATGACCATGATGGTCGTGACGCACGAGATGGGGTTCGCCAAGGAGGTCGGTGACCGCGTGGTCTTCATGGACGACGGGGCCGTCGTGGAGGAGGGACCGCCCCAGCAGATCCTCACCGACCCGCAGCACGAGCGGACGCGCCGCTTCCTGCAGATGGTCGGCTGAGTCCGTTGGTCGGACCGGTGTGGCCCGACGGACGTACGTGGGCAGGGAGGGGCTCGAACCCCCGGCCTCCGCGGTGTAAACGCGGCGCTCTCGCCAGCTGAGCTACCTGCCCGTGGAGCGGCTCGGTGCGCCGTGTCCGTGCCCGCAGCCGCCACGGCCCCAACGGTAGCGTCGTCGGACGGCTGACCGCACCGCGTGGTGCCTACCCTGGGGGCCGACGCGGACCAGGAGGAGACGGCGTGAGCGAGGACTCGGTCGGGGACTGGCTGGAGGTGGTGCACGACCGCTACCCGCCGCAGCAGGCGGCCGGGTGGGACAACGTCGGGCTGCAGGTCGGGGATCCGGCCTGGCCGGTGGAGCGCGTCCTGGTCTCGCTGGACGTCACCAGCGAGGTGGTCGCCCAGGCCGCGGCAGGACCACCGACGCTGGTGCTGGCCCACCATCCGCTGCTGTTCCGACCGCTCGCGTCGCTGACCCCGTCGTCGGCGGCCGGACGCACCGCGTTGGCCGCGGCGAGCGAGCGGGTCGCGGTCGCGGCCGCACACACCAACCTCGACGTCGCCCAGGACGGTGCCGGGACCTCCCAGCCCGTGGCCGACGTGCTGGAGCTCACCGAGCGACGGCCGTTGACGACCGAGCTGCGCGAAGGGGAGCGCAGCAAGCTGGTGGTCTTCGTCCCGCCGGAGGCGCTCGACGCAGTCATCGACGGGGTGAGCGCCGCTGGTGCGGGCCGGATCGGCGACTACGAGCGTTGCACGTTCCGGGTGGCCGGGACCGGCACGTTCCGCCCCTTGCCGGGGTCCGACCCCTACAGCGGTGAGGGGATCGGTGTCGACGCACAGGAGGACGAGTTCCGGCTGGAGGTCGAGCTGCCGACGCGCAAGGCCGGTGCGGTCGTCCGGGGGCTGATCGACGCGCACCCCTACGACGAGGTGGCCTACGACCTCGTGCCGATGCACGACGGTGCCGAGGTCGGGTTCGGCCTGGTCGGTGAGCTCACCGAACCGATGACGCTCGCGGAGGTCGCCGCGCGGATCCGCGAACGCCTGCCGGCCCCGCACCTGCGCTTCGCCGGCGACCCGGATCGGCTCGTCCGCCGCGTTGCGACCGCTGGTGGTGCCGGGGACGGGTTGATCGGCGCGGCGCTTGGATCCGGCGCGGACGTCTACGTCACCGGGGATCTGCGTCACCACGTCACCTTGGACGCCGTCGAGCAGGGGCTGGCGATGATCGACGCGGGGCACCATGCGACGGAGGCGGCCGCGATGCCCGCGTTCGCCGATCGCGTGGAGCTCACCGCTCGCGAACGGGGGCTGACCGCGTCGGTGGTAGCGTCCGAGGTCGATACCGTGCCGTGGAGGTGATGCGGGTGTCAGAGCCGGACGGCGCGAAACTCGAGCTGCTGCTCGAGCTGCAGGCGACCGATAGCCGCCTCCGCAAGCTCCGCCACACCCTCGACGACCTCCCCGAGCAGCAGCAGCTCGACGAGGCCATCGCGCGCGTCGCCGAGCTCGAACGCGAACACGAGGACGTGCGCGCGGAGCTGGAGCGAGCCAGCTCACAGCAGCGCAAGTTCGAGCGTGAGATCGCGGTGCTGTCGGAGCGGCGGGATGCGGAGCGCACACGCCTCTACGACGGCACCGTGTTCAACGCCCGCCAGATGAAGGCGATCGAGGCGGAGGTGGACACCACCGAGCGCCGGATCGGCGACCACGAGGACCAGCTGCTCGAGGTCATGGAGCAGGTCGAGACCCTCGACACGCGGGCCAGGGAGCTGGACGCCGAGGCGCAGCGGACCCGTGAACGGGTCGAGGAGCTCACCGCCGCGCGGGACCAGGCGGCCAAGGACCTGCTCGCCGAACTCGGGGAGCTGGAGGCGACCCGGATCCGTCAGGCCAACGGCCTCCCGGAGGACCTGTTGTCGCGTTACGAGCAGATCGTCGCACGCACGGGCGGTGCGGGGGTGGGCAAGCTCGAGAACAACTCGTGCACCGCGTGCCGCATCCAGCTGTCGATGGCCGACGTCGGTGAGCTGCAAGCGGGGCCACCGCTCACGACCTGTCCGCAGTGCCGTCGACTCCTGGTGGTCCCGGCTTGAAGGTGCACGGTCCCGACCAGCGAGCCTGGTCGATCACCCGCCGCCCCGAGCGCCCCGGCCTGGTCGGTCGGCTGCTCCCGGGCCCCTGGGTGGTCGTGGCCACGGCGGAGGACGACGAGGTGCGCCAGTGGGCCGTGCGTTCGCGCCGGGCGGCCGCCAGCACCGTCACCGAGGTGGCGCTGGCCCTGCGGACCGGAGCGGAGAGCCCACCCGGGGAGATCCCGCCGGAGGACGGCTGAAGCCGCAGCCGGTGACGCCGCTGGTGTGAGCGCACGCCGTCGGGTTCAGAGGACCTCGCCGTCGGCGAGCCCGACCTTGTCCATGCCGGCGACCTTCGCCCGTTCCTTCGCCCGGTCGGCCGTGCGCAGCACCGCGACCTCGTCGTCGCCGTCCTCGGGGAACCGCGCGAGCCCGTAGGCCGCATGGACCTCGAACCGCTCGCCGTCGGGCAGGCGCACCTGCTCGTCGTGGAGGCGGTTGATGATGCCGTCGACCATGTTGCCGGTGCGCTCGCGGTCGTCACCGATCAGCGCGACGGCGACCTCGTCGCTGCCGAGCCGTGAGGCGAGGACGTCCGGTCCGGCTTCGCGGCGCAGGACGTGGGCGAGCGCCCGCATGGCCTCGGTCCCCGTCGGGTGGCCGTACCGCTCGTTGAGGGCCCGCATGCCGCGGATGTCGGCCAGGAGGATCGCGAACGGCTGCCCCGACTCGCGCAGCGACGCGAGCTCGTCGTAGAACGCCCGGACGTTGAGCAGTCCGGTGACCGGATCCTCCGTGACCGATCGATGCATCGCCCGGCCCCGCTGCTGCTCGACCTGGTGGCCGGCCATCCCGACCATCGCGACCCCTGGCAGCGCCAACGAGCGCAGGATCACCCCGAGGATCTCCGAGGTGGAGATCCCCAGCAACAGCAGGTCCACCAGCAGATGGGTCACGGCCGCGATCATCCCGATGATCATGGGCGAGCGGCGCCCGCCGGCGAGCCCGGTGAGCAGCACGATGGGGATCGCTCCCCAAGCGACGCGGGGGTCACCCAGGACGGCGTGCAGCACGACGGTCACGGTCAAGCCGAACGCACCGACGGCGGCACGCAGCAGCGGGGTGTCGAGGGCTCCGGCGAGCGAACCCAGGCTCGCGCGGAAGCGCGTGGTGACGTTCGGGCGAGACACGGTGGTCAGCTCCGGCTGCGCGACAGGGCGCTGAGGAAGTCGATCACGGCCGGTGGATCGGCCAGTCGGTACGTGGCTGCGGTCGGGCGGGGGTCGCTGGCGACCAGGATCGCGTCACCGTTGCGGGCGAGCGCGGCGCGGAACGCGTCTTCATCCGTCGTATCGTCACCGAGGACCAGTGGCTCAAGCGTCGGTGTGCGGTCGCTGAAGAGGTCCACCGCATGGCCCTTGTCGACCGATGCGGGGCGCAGTTCCACGATCGCCTTGCCATCGAGGACCGCGAACCCAGGGTCGTCGCCCGTGCGGTCCCCGAGGATCGCATGGACCCGAGGGAGGAACGCCTCGACGGTATCCGGTGGGGCGAGGCGGTGATGGACGGCCAGGGACGTGGGCTTGCGCTCGATCAGCCAGCCATCGCGGTCGCCGATCACGTCCTCGAGCGCCCGCTCGGCGGTGTCCAGCGTCGGGGCCAACCGCTCCGGGTCGATCAGGTGGGCCGGGCTGCCGTCGGCGAGCACGATCTCCGCGCCGTGGCCGCCGGCCAGCCCGACCGACAGGCCCCCGAGGCGCTCGGTCAGGTCGGCGATGCCACGACCCGAGACGATGGCGACCGCGGTGCGGTCGGCGAGCGCCTCGATCGCCGCGATCGCGCCAGGGCTCGGCGCCGCCCGGTCGTGGCGGTCGACGATCGGGGCGAGGACCCCGTCGAAGTCGAGCAGGACCAGGCGTCGCTCGGCCGGACCCATCGCCGCGGCGAGTTCCTCGGGCGAGGCCAGCGGCAGGTCGCCGTCGGTCATGACCCGGCGCTCGCCCGCTGGATCCCGTCGAGCTCGTCGGTGACCCAGCGGTAGACGTCGTGGTCGCGGACCCTGGCCGCCATGCGTTGGATCCGTTCGATCCGGTCGGTTTCGTCGATCTCCAACGCGGACTCCATCAGGTAGCTCTGGCTCTCCACGTCGAACGGGTTGGTGCGAACGGCATCATCGCCGAACTCGATCGAGGTCCCGCAGAACTCGCTGAGGAGGAGGACGCCGCCACCATCACCGGCCGCCTGCACGGTCACGAACTCCTTGGCCACCAGGTTCATCCCGTCCTTGAGCGGCGTGACGCACATCACGTCGGCGAGCCGGTAGTACGCCGCCAGGCTCTCGCGGGGCACCCCCCGGTAGAGGTAGTGCACGGGGACGTCCTGTCCGGGCTCGGTGAAACGCCCGTTGATCCGTCCCACCTCGGTCTCGACCGAGGTGCGCAGGTCCCGGTACTCCTTGACGTCGTCGCGTGACGGCACCGCGATCTGGACGAACGCGACCTCGCGGCGCAGCTGCGGGTTGCGCTCGAGCAGGAGCTCGATCGACTGCAGGCGGTGACGGATGCCCTTGGTGTAGTCGAGCCGGTCGACGCCGAGGAACACCTTGCGTCCGTCGAACTGCTCCTGCAGTTCGGCGAGGTCGGCCTCCGCGGGCTCGGAGACCGCCAGGTCGCTGAACTCCGTTGCGTCGATCGAGATGGGGTGGGCGACCGCACGGACCCGTCGCCCGTCCGGCAGGTTGAGCTGGTCGCCGGTGACCGTGATCCCGCTGAACAACCGTTGGACCGACCGGATGAAGTTGTCCCGGTACTGCGGGGTGTGGAAACCGATCGCGTCGGCGGCGAGCAACCCCTGGAGGATCTGGTCGCGCCACGGCAGCCGAGCGAACAGCTCCGGTGGCGGGAAGGGGATGTGGAGGAAGAACCCGATCGGGACGTCGGGTAGACGGCTGCGCACCATCGCCGGGAGCAGCATGAGGTGGTAGTCCTGGATCCAGACCAGTGGTGGGCGCTCGCCCTGCTCGGCCACCTCCGCGACCCGGTCCGCGAACCGCTGGTTGGCCTCCTCGTAGGTGCGCCACCAGCGCCGGTCGATCACCGGGTGGACGATCAGGTCATGGAACAACGGCCACAGGGTCCGGTTGGCCAGGCCGTGGTAGTAGCCGCGGACCTGCGCCTTGGTGAGCGAGACGGGCAGCAGATCGCAGGCGAGACCGTCGACACGGTCGGGGACCCCGTCGGGATCATCATCCCACCCGATCCAGGCGCCACCGACCTGCTCGATCACCGGCCGCATGGCGGTGACGAGGCCGCCCGAGGACGCCTTCCAGCCGTCGGGCCCCCTGGAGACCGGCAGTCGGTTGGCGACCACCACCAGTGGTCGTGTCAGCTCCGTCACGGGACCTCCTCCGATCCTTCCCGCAGCGTAGTGAGCCTGCCGCGACGCACCGAGACGATGCGGCCGACCGTCGGCGGGCGACCGGACCGGTAGCGTGCCGACACGTCCTCAGCCGCCGAGCACAGGGAGCGAACGTGGGTGGGAGCGCCGAGCAGGTCTCGACGGGCGATGCCCTGCTCGATGGGCTGGTCACGCTGGGCGACGACCTGCCGTTCAACCGGCATCTGGGCGTCCGTGTCCGCAGCGTCGAACCGGGACGGGTCACCACCGTCCTCCCGGCGAACGAGGCCCTGTCCAACCACCTCGGCGGTGTCCACGCGGTCGCGGAGCTCGCGCCGGTGGAACTGGCCGGTGCGTTGGCCGCTTCGAGCCGGCTGCGACCCCTGCTCGAGCGGGGCTACGTGCCTGTCGTCGGCGGCCTGACGGTGCGCTACACCGCACCGGCGAACGGTGAGCTGATCGCCACCGGCGAGGTCGCCGAGGACGCTGTCGCGCCCGCGATCGCGGCGGCGGATGCGGGCGAGAAGCCCAAGGCCGTGGCGACCGTCGAGGTGCAGGACGCGGCGGGGACCACCGTGGTCGTCGCGGAGCTGACCTTCGTCTACCTCGACCTCGGGGGAGCGGACGCGTCGGG
>SKNP01000112.1 GCA_007120485.1 Nitriliruptoraceae bacterium | reverse complement strand
TGATGAACAAGGGGCTCGAGCTGATCGAGGCGCACCTGCTGTTCGACCAACCGTGGGACCGCATCGACGCGGTGGTCCACCCGCAGTCGGTGGTGCACTCGATGGTGGAGTTCGTCGACGGTTCGACCATCGCGCAGCTCTCCCCACCGGACATGCGCCTGCCGATCCAGCTGGCGATGGCCTGGCCGCAACGGCTCGATCGGGCGTTCGTCGCCTGCGACTGGACGCGGGCGAGCCAGCTGACCTTCGAGCCGGTCGACCGCACGACCTTCCGGGCGCTCGACCTCGCTGAGCAGGCCGGCCGTCGAGCTGGCACCTTCCCGGCGGTCCTCAACGCCGCCAACGAGTCGGCCGTCGCCGCCTTCCAAGCGGGCGCGGTCGGCTTCCTGGACATCCCCGCGGTGGTCGAGGACGCGCTCGAAGCCTGGGCCGCCACCGACCCGCCCCCGCCCACGGAGATCGACCAGGTGCTCGCTGCTGACGCCTGGGCCCGCGACCACGCCACCCGTGCGCTCGCCGGACGGAGCCCGTCATGACCTTCACGCTCGGTGTCATCGCGTTCGTGGTCGCGTTGATCATCTCCGTGCTGATCCACGAACTCGGCCACCTGGTGACCGCCAAGCTGTTCGGCATGCGCGCTGACCGCTACTTCGTGGGGTTCGGGCCGACGCTGTGGTCGACCCGCCGCGGCGAGACCGAGTACGGCGTCAAGGCCTTGCCCCTGGGCGGGTTCGTCTCGATCCGGGGCATGGACCCGAACGATGAGCGCCGACGACCCGTGGTCGACGAGGTGTTCGATCCGCCCGCGCTCGCCGCCGACCGAGAGGTGGAGCCGGCGGCGGTGGGTGCCGGACGGTCCGGGCCAGGAACGACCACCGCGACCCCGGCGCACCCGGACGAGGCGCTCGACGCCTCCGGGCTCCCGCCGGCGACCTGGGACCGGCTGGGTCGGATCCTGCGGGAGCGGGGCACCCCGGAGAGGACGGCTGACCGGATCGTCGCCCGCGCCCGGGCCAGCATGGACGACGATCCCGAGCGGGCTCGCCGCACCCTGGCGGAGGTGCTCCTCACCGAGGTCGGCCACAGCGAGAAGGTCGGTGACCTCCCGTGGCGCCTCGAGCGCGGCGACGAGGGACGCTTCTACCACGACCGGCCGATCTGGCAACGCGCGTGCACGATCGGGTTCGGCCCGCTGACGCACCTGGTGATCGCGTTCCTGCTCCTGCTCGGCGCCTACGCGCTGATCCCGCTGCCGACCGGTGAGCCGACCACCGAGGTCGGGGTGGTGCTCGAGGACACCCCGGCGGCCGAGGTGGGCCTGGAGCCCGGGGACCAGGTGCTCGCGGTCGAGGGCACCGCGTCCGATGACTACCTCGAGCTGCGCGAGATGATCCGCGAGCGGCCGGAGGAGGCGACCACGCTCACCGTCGAGCGCGATGGGCAGACCCTGGACCTCGAGCTGGTGCCACAGGCGGAGACCGACCCCGACAGCGGCGAGACCTTCGGGCTGGCGGGGTTCGCGCCGCAGGAGGTCACCGACCGCCTCGGGCCCGTGCAAGCCATCCGGCGTGCCGCCATCGGTGACGAGCAGGAGCCGATCGGCGGGGTGGTGCCGATGGTCGGTGCGAGCGTCGAGGGGCTCGCGCGGGTCTTCAGCCCGGCCGGGATCGGCGAACTGGTCTCGGCGTCCGCCGGCACCCAGGAGCGTGACCCGGAGGGCGCGGTCTCCGTCGTGGGGATCGCCTCCATCGCCGGGCAGGCCGCGGGACAGGGTGCCCTCGGGTTGTTCTCGTTGGTGTTCCTGCTCGCCTTCCTCAACGTGTTCGTGTTCCTGTTCAACATCGTGCCGCTGCCACCGTTCGACGGCGGGCACCTGGCGGTGCTCGCCGTGGAGAAGGTCGGCAACCTCTACCGCCGGCTACGCGGCCGACCCGAGACCTACACGGTCGACCCTCGAGCGATCACCGCCGTGGCGCTCCCGGTGATCGCGGTGATCCTGATCGTGTTCATCACGACGCTGTGGCTGGACATCTCCGACCCGATCCGGTTCGGCTGACCGGTCTCGCCAGCGGACGGTGTGCGGGTCGACCGGTCGCGCCAGCGGACGGTGTGCGGGTCGACCGGTCGTGCCAGCGGACGGTGTGGGGGCCGACCGGTCGTGCCAGCACCGACCGATCAGGTCCCGGCGACCGATCAGGCTGCTTGCCCGCTCGGCCGAGGCACCCACAGCTACCCTCCGCGTCGAACCTTCCATGACACATCCCGCCTCCCACCTCCCCGCGAGGAGCCTGCCGTGGCCACCGCATCCGGCCAACTTCCCGTGCTCCCGACCGAGCCGGCGGTCGTGCCCGTCGAAGACGGTCCGCAGCGCCGCCCCACCCGCAAGATCCGCCTGGGTCCGCTGGAGGTCGGGGGCGACGCGCCGATCAGCGTGCAGACGATGACGGTCACGCCCACCCACGAGGCCGACCTGACGCTGCAGGCGATCGCGGCCGCTCAGGCGGCCGGAGCCGACGTGGTGCGGGTGGCGGTCCCACGCAAGGAGGACGCGGACGCGCTGGCCTACATCGCCGAGCACGCCCGGATCCCGGTGATCGCCGACATCCACTTCCAGTGGAAGTACGCCGTGATGGCGATCGAGGCGGGTTGCGCCGGGGTCCGTATCAACCCGGGCAACATCAAGAAGCACGACAAGGTGGCCTTGCTGGGCCAGATGGCTGACGAGGCCGGCGTCGCGATCCGCATCGGCGTCAACGGCGGCTCGCTCGAACAGGCGATCCTCGACGAGTTCGGTGGCCCGACGCCGGAGGCGATGGTCGAGTCAGCGCTGCGCGAGGTGCGGCTGCTCGAGGACGTCGGCTTCCACGACACCAAGATCTCGGTCAAGCACTCCGACCCCTGGACGATGATCCGGACCTACCGGCTGCTGTCGGAGCGGACCGACTACCCGCTGCACCTGGGCGTGACGGAGGCGGGGCCGCTCAAGTCCGGTTCGATCAAGTCCTCGGTGGGTATCGGCACGCTGCTCGCGGAGGGCATCGGCGACACGATCCGGGTGTCGTTGTCCGCGGACCCGGTCGAGGAGGTCAAGGCCGGCATCGCGATCCTGGAGTCGCTGCATCTGCGCGAACGCGGGCTCGACGTCGTCTCGTGCCCGTCGTGCGGCCGGGCGCAGGTCGACGTGTGGACGCTCGCCGAGGACGTCCAGAAGGGCCTCGAGGGCATCGAGGCACCGCTGCGGGTCGCGGTCATGGGCTGCGTCGTCAACGGTCCGGGTGAGGCGCGCGAAGCGGACCTGGGTGTGGCGGCCGGGAACGGCAAGGGCGACATCATCAAGAAGGGCGAGAAGATCGCCACCGTCCGCGAGGAGGACATCGTCGAAGCACTGGTCCACTTCGCCTCCGAGATGGCCGAGGAGATCCGGGCGGAACGAGGCGAGGGGTCGCCCGTGGTCGCCTGACGCGCCACGAACCGGCCGTCGCGTACGGCGTCCAGCTCAGGTCCGGGCCGGGCGCCGGCGACGCGTGGCGCCGTAGCGGCCCACAACGCCGCGTGGTACGGTCACCTCTCGCGGCGGGCCTGACGGCCCGCTGCGCCGCGTTCGGCCCCGGACGGCGAGGCGCCGCCGCTCGCGGACCACGACCGGCAGGACCCAGCCAAAGCGCGGCCGGCCCACCCGGGCCGGCCGTTGTCGTGAGCGCCCGAACGCTGCACCCGACCGGGATGCCGAGACCAGCACGAGACACGAGCGAGGAGGTGGCAGGTGGCCGAACACGACGACCTCATCGCCGCCGTCACCGAGCTCGCGGCGCCCATCGCCGACCGACACGAGGTCGAGCTGCTCGACATCGTGGTCAAGGGACCGCGGGGTCGCCGGCTGGTGCGCATCACCCTCGACCTCCTCGATCCCGAGGCGGAAGGTGACCTCGACGTCGACACGATCGCGTCGGTGACGCGTGAGCTCAGCAAGGCGCTCGACGAGTCCGACCCGATCGACGGCCGGTACACGTTCGAGGTCACCTCGCCCGGCACCGACCGCCCCCTGCGAAGCCCCCGGGACTTCCGCCGCAACCTCGGCCGCGACGTCCGGATCGAGCGCGACCTCGGTGCGGATGAGCGCGAGGAGCTCACCGGCCGGCTCGCTGCTGCCTCCGAAGACCAGATCACCCTCGAGATCGACGGTCAGGACCTCGACGTGCCGCTCGGCACGATCACGTCCGCCCGCGTCGTGCTCCCGTGGTGAGCGACCGAAAGGCCCGTAGGTGAAGATCGACATCGACGCGTTGCGTCAGATCGAGCGCGAGAAGGGCATCGACTTCCTCACGGTCGTCGAAGCCTTCGAGACCGCGCTGGCCTCGGCCTACAAGCGGTCCAACGAGGCGACCGGGGACGAGGCCCGCGTCAGCGTCGACCGCAACAGCGGCGAGGTGACGGTCTTCGCGCAGGAGCTCGATGACGAGGGCAACATCGTCTCCGAGTGGCAGGACGCCCCGCGCGACTTCGGACGCATCGTCGCCCAGACCGCCAAGCAGGTGCTGCTGCAGCGCCTGCGTGAAGCGGAGCGCGAGGCCACCTACGGCGAGTTCGTCGGCCGCGAAGGCGACATCATCTCCGGCACGGTCAGCCTGCAGGGCAACCAGACCTACCTCGAGCTCGGCCGCCAGACCGCGCTGCTGCCGTACGCCGAGCAGATCCCGAACGAGCGGCTCGAACACGGGGCGCACAGCCGCGCCGTGGTCATCGAGGTGCAGCGCCGCGACCGCGGCGCGCAGATCATCGGATCACGGACGCATCCGGCGCTGGTCGTCGGTCTGTTCGCGCTGGAGGTCCCGGAGATCGAGCAGGGCCTGGTCGAGATCCGTGGCATCGCCCGTGAGGCCGGTCACCGCACCAAGGTGGCCGTGATGTCCAACGACCGCGACGTCGACCCGGTCGGGGCGTGCGTCGGGCCGGGCGGACAGCGCGCCCGTGGGGTCCAGAAGGAGCTCCACGCGGACGAGCTCGAACGCATCGACATCGTCCGCTGGGCGGACGAGCCCGAGCAGCTGGTCGGCAACGCCCTGTCGCCCGCGAAGGTCTCCAGCGTCTACCTCTACCCCGAGGACGGCACCGCGTTGGTCGTCGTCCCCGATTACCAGCTGTCGTTGGCCATCGGCCGTGAGGGGCAGAACGCCCGACTGGCTGCGCGCCTGACCGGTTGGCGGATCGACATCAAGTCCGAGTCGCAGTTCGAAGCCGAGCAACAGGCGTTCCAGGAAGCCCTGGAGTCCGGCCTGATCGACGAGTACGGCAACCCGTTGTCCGAGGAAGGCGAGCGCGCGATCGAGAAGGCGTTCGAGTCGGCCGAGTCCGCCCGTCGGTCCGCGCTCGAGGACGAGGAGGACGACGTCGCCAGCGCCGACCCGGATGCGGCGCCGACCGACCTTCCCGTCAGCTCCGGCCCGGTCACCCCGGGGGAACCCCGGATCGCGGACGTCCCAGCGCCCCCGGCGACCGACGGCGAGGACCCGGTCGTCGAACTCGCTGAGGAGCTGACGGAGCCCGACGAGCCCGCTGCTGGAGCCACCGACGCGGCCACCGACCCGGGTGATGAGCCCCGGTCGAGCTGAGCCGCGCTCCGCACGGCCCGGCTCTCACCGTGCGTGTGCGCCGAGCGCCATGCCGACCGCACAGCGTCCAGAACCCACCACCGCCGTCCACCCAAGGCCCGAAAGGAAGTACCCTGGCGATCACCGCGCCCACCGCGCCGGTTCGTACCTGCATCGGTTGCCGCACGACGCGCCCCAAGAGCGCGCTCGTTCGGCTCGCCGCGACCCCCGATGGGGTGCGCGTCGACGAAGCAGGTCACCTTCCCGGCCGAGGCGCGTACGTCTGTCCCGATCCCCGCTGTGTCGAACCGCTGCGTCGCCGCAGTGGCGCGGCGCTCCGGCGGGCACTACGGACCGACGCTGACGCCGGGATCGACGCCGCGCTCGATGCGCTGGCGGCCGTGGCGGTGCACCCCGAGGTGCGTCAAGGCACCGTGAGGAGCGAGAACGCGTGAGCAACAAGGTCCGCGTCTACGAGCTGGCCAAGGAGACAGGACTCTCCAACAAGGAGGTCCTGCGTCGCCTTG
>SKNP01000121.1 GCA_007120485.1 Nitriliruptoraceae bacterium | reverse complement strand
GGGGCCGCGGTCTTCCAGGGCGGCGATGCGCTCGTGCAACTGTGGGTCTTCCTGCTCGCACCGCTGGTCGGAGGCGTGCTCGCGGCCGTGATCTGGCGCGCCCTCCACGCGGACACCGCTGAGCCGATCACCGAGACCCCTCCGCTCCCCGGCACGGTCCCGAGCGCCGGGTGAGGGCCCTGATGGCGCCGAACCCTCCGGCGGCTGGCGCCCACGAGCGGCTCCCCTGACCGGCGAGGTACGCCGACACCGTGTGTCCATCCGCGGGCGCGGTCAATCCGGCAGACGGTGCACGTCGAGGATCGTCAGCCCGAGCAGCCGGAGCCGCGAGAGGATGCCGTGGAGCTCCGAGTCATCCCTCACGGGCCCGAACAGCACGGTGCCGGAGGAGCCGTCGGTCACGGCCAGCTCCGGGAAGGCCGCGACCGCGGTCGCCGACAGCCGCTGCGCGACGCGGAACTCGTAGCGCCCGGTCTCCAGCGCGGTCATGGTCGGCCCTCGCTCATCCGGCGGTCGGGTGGCGGCGGTCAGGGGGCCGCTCGCGTCCATCCTGTCGCACCGTGTCCGCGATCGCCTCACCCCGCTCGGGTGGCATCGGTCCCGCGTCCCGACCGCGACCGGTGGGAGCGGCGAGGGGTGCGGGTGATCCGCTTGGCCCGCGGCGCCGAAGGTGGGATAGTGGAGGGAGCCTCGGACCTGCCTGCTGGCGCACTCCCTGAGGTGCAGACGGAGGACCGGGTGACGGCCGCGGTCGAGGGATGGAAGCCCACAGCCTCGACGCGGCTGCGTCCACCGGCGTCGTCCTTCTCGGAGCTCCGCCGCGAGCGGTTGCTCCGTCGGCTCGACCGCGAACCAGGCGTGGTCACCCTCGTCTGCGGACACGCCGGGGCGGGCAAGACCTCGCTGCTCGCGGCGTGGGCGACGGGCGCGGCGAGGGACGCTCGGCTGGTCGCCTGGTACGGGCTCGACCGGTTCGACGACGACCCGGCCCGGTTGTGGGACGGCATCCTGGCAGCCCTGCGCTCGACCGGCGGGTTCCCTCCGACCTCGTACCTGCACGACCTCGCAGCCTCGCCGCACGAGGTCACCGGGGCGTTCGTCGACGGTGTGGCTGACGCGGTCGCGGCGCTCGGGACCCCGGTCTCGCTGGTCCTCGATGACGTCCACGTCATCACGGACCCGGAAGCGGTCGGCTCGCTTGCGCAGCTGGCTCGGCGGGCCTCCGAGGGGTTCCGCCTGGTCCTCGTGAGCCGCAACGACCCACCGATCGGCCTGCCACGCCTGCGGGTGGAGGGTCGGTTGCGGGAGCTACGTGGGGAGGACCTCGCCTTTTCCACCGAGGAGACCACGGCGTACCTCGAGGGCCAGGGACTCGATCTGCCGGGTACCGCCATCCGCACCCTGCAGGACCGGACCGAGGGGTGGGCGGCGGGTGTTCGGATCGCCGCGCTCGCGCTGGTCGGGAGCGACGATCGCTGCGGGCTGATCGAACGGTTCGGTGGTGACGACCACGCGGTGGCGGACTACCTGGTGACCGAGGTGCTCGCCAGCCTCACCGAGGAGCGGCGTGGGTTCCTGCTCCGGACCAGCATCTGCTCCCTCCTGCGGGTCGATCTGGCTCGTGAGCTCAGTGGTCGTGAGGACGCGGGGGCGTTGCTCGACGGGCTCGAGCGCGATCACGTCTTCACCCAGCGGCAGGGGCGGACCCGGGAGGTCTACCGCTACCACGAGTTGTTCCGCACGTACCTCCTCGCCGAGCTGCGCCGGGTCGATCCCGCGGTCGAACGGGAGCTGCACCGGACCGCGGCGGTCTGGCACGCGGCGCACGGGGAGACGCTCCAAGCGGTCGAGCACCTCGTCCGCGGCCGGCACGTCGGTGACCTCTCCGAGGTGATCGGTGCGGACGGCATCGGTGCGATCCTCGACGGGAACGCGCAGACGATGGCCGGCCTCCTCGAGACGATCGAGCCGCGAGACCGGTCCGTATCGGCGGCCGCGCTGCTCGGCGCCGCCGCCTCCTTGGAGCTCGGCGACCTCGATGCGGCGGACCGGTGGCTCGCGGGCCTGGATCGGACGGCGGTCGAGGTGACCGGCGACCCGTTGCTCGTCGCGCTGGCCGCCACGGTCGCGGTCTGGCGTGCCCGCTCGACCGACCGGGTCGAGGAGGCGCTGGCGGGGTTGGAAGCGACGTCAGCCACAGCGACGGGCGTGGAGGCTTACGACCTCCTCGCGCTCCACGAGCGTGGCGTCGCTCGGCTCTACGTCGGACGATACGACGAGGGCGTCGACGACCTGGGTCGTGCCGCGCGGCTCGCTCGGGTGAGCGGTCGGGATGCGCTCCAGCTGTCCTGTCGGTCCTTCCTGGCTGGGGCGCTGGCGTGTCAGAGCCAGCTGCTGGCGGGCCGTGCGGAGGCGGAGGCGGCCCTCGAGTTGGCCCAACTGCGGGGCTGGGCGGGGTCCCAAGCGGTCGCTCATGCGCACCTACTGGTCGGCTGGTCCGCCTTCCTGCAGGCAGACCGCGACCTCGCGGCGGCTCACGCCCGGCTCGGCGTCGCCTCGCTCGGCCCGCTCGTCGACCCGGACGTCGAGCTCGGCGTCCGGAGCCTCGACCTGGTGGTCTCGGCGGACGGTGATGCCGGCTTCGAGGTGTTTCGGGCGTACCACGAGGCGTTCGAACGGCTCGCGGGGGCGCAGATGGCGCCGGCCCTGTTGGCGTACGCCGTCCCCGAGGTGGTGCGTGTCTACCTCGATGTCGGCGAACGGGACCGGGCGCAGCTGGTTGCCGACCGCGCGGGCGCCGCCCTTCCCGACCCCGGCGAGCTGGCGTTGCTGCGAGCGATGCTGCTGCACGACGCCGGTCGGATCGACGCGGCGAGGGCGGCGCTAGGACCGATCGTGCGCGGTGAGGCGCGGTGCCACGTCGTCACGGCCGCGGTGCACGCCCGGTGCCTCGCCGCGGAGCTCGAGCTCCGTCGGGGCGCCACGACCCGGGCTCACGAGCTGATCGTCGCGGCCGTCGAACTCGGGGCCGACGAGGAGCTCGTCCGTCCCTTCGCCGATCGGCCGGCGGCACTCGGGCTGCTCGTCAGCGGGCGTGGACGCTTCGGACGGCGGGAGCCGTTCGTCGAGCGGGTGCTGGCCGCCCGGCCACCGCACGCGTCGGCGACGGGCTACGTCACCGATCGGCTGACGCCGGGAGAGCTCGCGGTGCTCCGCGAGCTGCCCTCGCTGCTCTCGCTCCGGGAGATCGCCGCGGCACGGTCGGTGTCGGTCAACACCGTCAAGACCCACCTCCGGTCGATCTACCGCAAGCTCGAGGTGGAGGGTCGACGCGAGGCCGTCGACATCGGACGTCTCCGCGGGCTGCTGTAGCGACCGGCCGGGATCACGCCGGGACCGGCGGTTCGCGTTCGGGGACCTGGGTGTCGACCTGGGTGTCGACCGGAACGGGACGGAGCCGGCCGCTCAACGCGGTCGTGATGCCGTCCAGGATCAGCTCGATGCCGAGGATCGTGCCGAGGAACCACAGCGCCGACACGGGCCACTGGTTGAGCACGAGGAGCCCGAGCAGGAGCGTCACGCCGCCGCTGAAGAGCAGCAGACCGCGAGGGGCGCCGGGTTGGAAGGCGGCCACGATCCGGACGATGCCGCCGACGAGGAGCAACGAGCCTGCCAGGAGCGTCAGGGTCAACAGCCCCACCCCTGGGTTGCGGACGAAGCCGAACCCGAGCAGGAACAGCAGCCCCCCGAAGGCGAGGTCCCAGCGTCGGCCAGGGTCCTTCCACCCGACGATGGCGTTGACCGCGAGCACGACACCCCCGAGGAGGATCATCCAGCCGAGGAAGAGCACGGAGATCGCGCCCACCAGGGCGACGTGACCCAGCGCGATGCCCCCGGCGATGACCGAGAGGAAGCCGAGGACGATGTCCCAGCCGGTACGGCGTCGCTCGAGCAGCGTCGGTTCGTCCACGGGTCGTCCTCCGGGTCGTCGGGGCTCGGGTGAGAGTGTGGAGCCAGGACCGTCACGACGCGTCACCCCAGCGGGGTGAGCTCCGACCGGGCGACCCGCTCCGTGGCCCCGACGGAGCGATGCCGCGATCGCGAGGTCAGGGTGTGACGATGTCGAACCAGAACGGGAAGTCGTCGAGCAGGCCGAACGCCGCCGACAACGCGGAGGGGTCGCCCTCGATCCGGAGGTCCCCGTCGACGCCGGTGAAGGCGGTCGAGGGGTCGTCAGCGGCGAGGAGTCCGTTCAACCAGACGCGGGTGGTGGTGATGGTCGCGTCCACGGCCAGCTCCTCGTCGGTGGTGACCGACCGGTTGTGCAGCACCCCGTTCGACAACTCGAGCAGGTACCGCTCGTCAGTGTCGGTCAGGACGAGCAGGGTGGAGCTGGCGAGCTCGGCGGCCTCGCGGTGCAGCAGACGGATCGCGAGGTAGTCGATGATCAGGGTGGTGGGCGTCGCGGCGACGACGTCGGGTGAGGCGGTCGTGGGCGCGGGGAGCACCATGACCCCGTCGCGCAGCTCCTTGGCGCCGGTGAGGTAGAAGTTGCGCCACGGCCCCGACTCGGCCTGGTAGCCGAGTTGGGTGAACGCCTCGGCGAGCAGCTCACGCGCCGCGGTGTTGTCGGGCTCGGCGAACACCACGTGCTTGACGACCTCGGCCACCCAGCGGTCGTCACCGGCCTCATGGTCGGCCCGGGCGCGCTCCAGGATCGCGTCGGCGCCGCCCATGTAGGCCACGTAGCGACGGGCGGCCTCGACCGGTGGGTGGGGGTGGAGGGTGGCGGGGTTGCCGTCGAAGAACCCGAGGTAGCGCTGGTAGATCGCCTTGACGTTGTGGTTGACCGAGCCGTAGTAGCCACGTGACGACCACGTGTGCGCCAGCGCCGGGGGCAGCTCGAGCTGCTCGGCGATCTCCAGCATCGTCTCACCACGGTTGGCCAGCCGCAGCGTCTCGTCGTGCAGGTAGCGGTAGGTGTCACGCTGGGTTCGTAGCAGCTCGAGCGAGGCGTCATGGCCCCCGGTCGGCCAGTGGTGCGAGGCGAACACCAGGTCGGTGTCCGCACCGAACCGGGCGATCATGGTGTCGATCGCCTTCGACCAGCCCAGGGCGTCACGGACCTGCGCGCCGCGAAGGGTGTACAGGTTGTGCTGGAGGTGGGTGACCACCTCCGCGGTCCACAACGCCCGCCAGGCCGGCAGCAGGAACACGAACTCCGCCGGCGCCTCGGTGTCGGGCGTGTACAGCGTCTGCAGTTCCACGCCGTCGAGCACGATCGAGGTGTCCTCATGCCCGATCAGGTCGGTCGGCTCGATGAGCCCGAACGTGCCGGTCGAGGTGGTCTTGCCGAGTCCCGCACCGACCTGCCCGGTCGCTGAGGCTGGCAGCAGGTTGCCGTACATGTACGACGCGCGACGGCTCATGGCGTTGCCGGCCATGACGTTCTCGCTGACCGCCTCGAACGTGAACCCCTCCGGCGCGACGATCCTGACCCGTCCGGCCTCCACGTCCTCCGGCGAGCACACCCCCCGCACTCCGCCGAAGTGGTCCGCGTGGCTGTGGCTGTACACCACCGCGGTCACGGGACGTCGTCCCACGTGGGTGTTGACCAGCTCGAGGGCCGTCGCGGCCACCTCGGCGGTGATCAGCGGGTCGAGCACGATCCAGCCGGTCTCGCCCCGGACGAAGCTGATGTTGGACAGGTCCAGGCTGCGAACCTGGTAGATCCCGTCCACCACCTCGAACAGCCCGCCGATGCCGCTGAGCCGCTCCTGGCGCCACAAGCTCGGGTTCACCGTGTCCGGTGCTTCCCCCGTGACGAAATCGAACCTGCGTGCGTCCCAGACCGGGCCACCGTCCTGGGTCGTGACCGCGTCGGGAAGGGGCGCGAGGAACCCGCGCTCGGCGAGGTCGAGGTCGACGTCGTCATCGAACGGCAGCTCGTCGCGCAGGACCTTGTGCGCGGTACGGGTCGCTTCGGTGGCTGGCATCGCAGACGTCTCCACTTCGGGCAGGCTCGGGCGGGTGAGAGCTCGCGTCGGGGTGACGCTCGGAGCTGCGGCATACCGGGAGGCCGTGGTGCGCACGGCGTCCCTCGGGCGTGAGCCCCTGGGATGAGCCTGCGG
>SKNP01000459.1 GCA_007120485.1 Nitriliruptoraceae bacterium | reverse complement strand
TCGTGCATCATCGCGTAGCTGACGCGGCTCATCAGATCCTCGCCGAAACGGATCTGTGGGTTCATCCGGCCGGCGCTGGCCAGGATCTCCCCCGTCGTCAGGTCGCACAGATGGCCCGCGATCGTCGTCGAGCCGATGTCGATCGCGGCGCCGAGCGCCCGGTCCACGAAACCGGGCCAGACCGCCACCACCTCACCGTCGCGGATCGCGGCGGTCACCCCGGCGTCGCGGTCGGCCAACGCGCCGTGCAGGTTCGGCAGCACCTCGACGGCCACCGACAGGTCCTGGAGGTCGAACGCGACCTCGAGCGCCTGGCAGATCCGTTCGGTCGCGCTGCGCTGATCACCATCCCCGCCGTCGTGCGGCGTGACGTACCGCAGGACGACCAGCGGGTCGATCCTCAGATGGTCGATCGCGACGTCCTTGCGGACGATCTGCCGGTGGATCTGGCTCGCCGCCGGGACGTCGACGACCGCGTCCCCGTGCACCTTGAGCGCGCATCCGAGCCGCCGCCCGTCGGCCAACGGCCGCTTGCCGCGGTAGTCGGCCTCGAGCCGGTCGGGATCGCTGAGGTTGCCGTCCGCGACGGTGATACCCCACGTGGCGACCTCCCCCGAAGCCGGGACCACCTGACAGCGGCCGCAGATCCCGCGTCCCCCGCAGACCGAGTCGAGGTCGACCCCGAGCTCGCGCGCCGCGTCCAGGACCGTCGCCCCGTCAGCGACCTGGCCACGCCGACCCGACGGCGTGAAGACCACCCGGTGTGGGCCGGCGGCCGAACCGTCGGTGACCGGCTCGTCCTCAACCGCGGTCATCCGATCACCGGGCAGCCCGGGCTCGGCGGCCGCCGGCCCGGCCCTCGCGCACGACCTGCCCGTTGGAGGTCGGCTGGCGGTTGCCTCGGATCCATGCGGCGCAGTTGGGGTCGTGACCGGCCAGGACGTCGGCGGCCGAGATCGCCGTGCGGACCTCCTCGTGCAGGGGGTTCATGATCGCCGAGGTCATCCCGTTGGCGATCGCCATCGCCAGGAACGTGCCGGTGATCACGTGCCGGTTGGGCAGCCCGAAGCTGACGTTGGAGGCCCCGCAGGTGGTGTTGACCTTCAGTTCGCTGCGCAGGCGACGCAGTAGGTGGAACACCTGCTGGCCGGCGCTGCCCATGGCTCCGATCGGCATCACCAACGGATCGACGACGACGTCGGCACGGGGGATGCCGTGGTCCGAGGCGCGGTTGACGATCTTCTCCGCGATCGAGAACCGCACGTCCGGATCCTCGGAGATACCGGACTCGTCGTTGGAGATCGCGACCACGGCGGCGCCGTACCTGGCGACCAGCGGGAGGACGCGTTCGAGCACCTCGTCCTCACCGGTGACCGAGTTGACCAGGGGCTTGCCCTGGTAGGCCGCGAGTCCGGCTTCCAGGGCGTCCACGACCGATGAGTCGATCGAGAGGGGGGCGTCGGTCAGCCGTTGGACCAGCTGGATCGACTCGGCGAGCAGCGCCGGTTCGTCGGCCAACGGGATGCCGGCGTTGACGTCCAGCATCTGCGCGCCGGCCATCACCTGCGCGAGGGCGTCGGCCTCCACCCGGCTGAAGTCGCCGGCTTTCATCTCCTCCGCGAGGATCTTGCGGCCGGTCGGGTTGATCCGTTCGCCGATCATCACGAACGGGCGGTCGAAGCCGATGACGACCTCGCGGGTCGCGGAGCTGAGGACGGTGTCGGTCACGATCGACCTCCGAGGGTCTCGACAGGGGGTGGGCTGGGGGACTCGCTCGGGGCCGTGACCGTCGGACGTGCACCGGCCGTCGCGTCCGGCTGGGGCTCCAGACCGCCGGCGGCGACCAGATCGAACAGCCGTTGCCGGTGGTAGGCCGCATCGAGCTGCTGCACGCGCAGCTGCGCGGCGGTGTCCGCGTCGCCGTCGAGCGGCTCCTCGACCCGACGCCACTGCGCGACGTACGGATCCAGTTCGGTGAGCCCGGCGACCTTGGCGGCGCGGTCGATCGACCGCTGGAAGCGGCCGGGAAGGAGCAGCTTGTGGGTGCCGCTCGCGCCGCTCGCCACCACCTGGGCGGGGATGTCACGCCAGAGGATCGTGACCAGCGACGGGTGGCTGCCGCGTCGACGGGTCATGCGCCCACCTCGTTCCGCTCGAAGGTGGGCTCGAGGACGTGGTCGAGCTGCCGGCCGAAGGGTCCGAGACCGGTCACCACCCGCTGGTGTGCCAGGCCGAGCGCCGCGGCCGCGTCGCGGGCACGCCGGTCGAGGTCGAGGTCGTCGCGCTGGGCCAGGTGGACCAGCCGGCGGTAGTTGCCGAAGTACACCTCGCGCAGCTGCGGGTGGCGATCGAGCCCGAGCCCTCGGATCACCAACCGATCGAAGCTGCGCACGAGGAAGTCGGTGAGGTAGAAGGTGCCCGGATCCTCGTCGTGGAGCTGTGCGAAGGCGGCGGAGCCGGCGAACAGCTCGTAGCAGTGCGCACCGGGTAACCGCTGGACGCCTTCCTCGGCACAGACCGCATCCAACCGGCCCCCCGTGCCGCAGTCCGCGTAGCCGATGATGGCGGTCCCGCCGTCGGCCTGGACCGCGCGGATCTCGGCTCGGACGAGCTCCGGGATGCGCTCGGGTGTGTCATGCAACGACGGCGACAGACAGCGCAGTGAGACCTGCTGGTCGAGCCCGCTGCGCGTCAGGAGCGTGGCGAGCTCCGGACCGATGGCGCCACAGGCGATCACCACCGTGGTCGCGCGGTCCGTGGGGGTCACGGCCGGCGGCGGCGCGACCTCGGCGATCATGAGACCAACGCCCGGCGCTGCTGCACCAGCCGGGTGGCGGTCTCGGCGGCGACCGCAGCATCCCGGCAGTAGGCGTCCGCGCCGATCGCCTCGCCGAACTCCTCGTTGAGCGGAGCACCCCCGACGAGCACGATGTAGTCATCGCGTAGACCCCGTGCCTCCAACGTGTCGATGACCGTCTTCATGTACGGCATCGTGGTCGTGAGCAGTGCCGACATCCCCAGGATGTCCGGCTGATGCTCCTCGAGCGCGGCGAGGTAGGTGTCGACGTCGATGTTGATGCCGATGTCGACGACCTCGAACCCAGCGCCCTCGAGCATCATCGAGACCAGGTTCTTGCCGATGTCGTGGATGTCGCCCTTGACCGTGCCGATCACGATCTTGCCGATCGAGGCGACGCCGGTCTCCGCCAGCAACGGACGGAGCAGGGCCATCCCGGCTTTCATCGCGTTGGCGGAGAGCAGCACCTCTGGGACGAACAGGACACCGTCGCGGAAGTCGATCCCGACGATGCGCATCCCCTCGACCAGCGCCTGGTCGAGCACGTCACCCGGCGCCCACCCGCGATCGAGCAGCAGCTGGGTCGCCTCGGCGATCTCCTCGGCCAGCCCGTCGTAGAGGTCCTCGTGCATCTGCTGGACGAGCTCATCGTCCGACAGGCTCGCCAGGTCGAGCTCATCGGGTGGCATCGGCTCGGACACGGTCGACCTCCCAGTCGCACCATCCAGAGCGTCGGAGCGAGCTCCCGACCCGCCGGTGACGCTAAGAGGACCATACGCTCGACGACCGATGCCGTCTAATACTTGCATCAGCTCCATCCATGTGGTTCAAGTATGAGCAAACCAGGAGACACCCGATGCCGACACTCACGGACCTCGAGCTGGTGAGCGCGTTCGTCGCCGTGGCGGAGGAACGGCACTTCGGGCGTGCGGCCGCGCGGCTGCACGTCGCCCAGCCGGTCGTCAGCCGACGGATCCAGCGCCTCGAGCGCGAGATCGGGGTCGACCTCGTCGAACGCACGACCCGCAACGTCGGGTTGACCGAAGCGGGGCGGGTGTTCCTCGAGTCAGCTCGTCGGCTGCTGCACGACACGGACCTGGCCGTCGGGCAGGCCCAGCGGGTCGCGAAGGGCGAAGCTGGCCGGCTGACGGTCGGGTTCGTGGACTCGGCAGCGTTCGAGCTGCTGGCCGACCTCCTGCGACGGTTGGAGGAGCTGGCCCCAGGGCTCGTCCTCGACCTGCGCGAGCTGCCCAGCGAGCGGCAGCTCGATCAGCTCCACAGCGAGATCGACGTCACGATCGTGCGTGAGCTGGGGCAGCGCCACCTCGAGGAGGAGGGGCTGGAGTCACGGCACCTGCTGGAGGAACGCCTCCACGTCGCGTTGCCGGTCGACCACGACCTCGCGGAGCATCCGACCATCCTGTTGCGCGATCTGGCCGAGGAGCCGTTCGTGATGTTCCCGCGCCCACAGGTGCCGCGGGGCTACGACCACATCCTGTCGGTGTGCGACGAAGCCGGGTTCAGCCCGTGGATCGCGGCACACGCCCTGCAGTACACGACGATGCTCGCGTTCGTCGCCGCCGGCCTCGGCGCGGCGTTGCTGCCACGCTCGGCCCGGGCGATCCAACCTGGGACGGTCGCGTTGGTCCCGATCGCCGACCAGCACGCGACGACCAGCCTCTCCGTCGCCTGGCTCGGTCGGCGATCACCGACCGTGCAGACCTTCGTGACCGCCGCCCGCGAGGTCGGTCGCGAGCACCGACGGGCGCTGGCGCGCGACTCCGCATGACGACGGCCGCACCACCCCGTCGGGCGGTACGGCCGTCGGAACCTCACCGGTGAGCGCGGATGCCCACCGACGGGGCCTTAGCCCTCGTCCTCAGCCTCATCGAGCTCCTCGAGCTCATCGAGCTCCTCATCGTCGGGCAGGTCGCCGATCGGCTCGCCGTCGGGGCCGATCACGAACCAGAGATCCGCGACCTCCTGCCCCCGGACGTCGCCCGGCTCCTGATCGCTCACGAAGAGGTACAGCGGGTGGCCGTCGTAGGTGACCTGCGTGATGCCGTCCTCGCGCTCGACCGTGTCGAGGAGGTCCTCGTCGACCCCATCGTCCGCGGTCGGCTCACCCTCGCTGGCCAGCGCGGGCCAGGCCGCACCGCAGTCACCCACGCAACCGGGCTCGCCCTCCTCGTCGAGGATGCGGACGTAGAGGGTCATGCCCTCGCCGTCGACCAGGTGCTCGCCCACATCGGCTTCGGCGACCGCGACGTTGTCGTCACCTGCGGCACCCGCTGACGGGGCGTCGTCGGTGGCGGCGTCCTCGTCCTCGACGCCGTCGTCCTCGTCTTCGACCGCGTCGTCCTCGTCCTCGACGGCGTCGTCGGCTTCATCGGCGTCGTCGTCCGGCGCGTCCTCGTCCTCGACGTCGTCGGTGTCCTCGACCTCGTCGACGTCGTCGACGGGGTCCTCGCCGTTGTCGCACGCAGCGGCGACGAGCGCCACCGCGGCGATCAGGGGTAGGGCACGGGATCGGATGCGCACGGGAGCCTCCTCGGTAGCCGGGCGTCGTGGGCTACGACGTTCCTCGTAGCGTGCGGCGGGCCGCAGGCGCACGCGACCCACCACCGACGCCGCTCGGCCGATGGCCGTTGGGCCTAGACCGAACGGCGGGGCCGGTCGCTTGCCCAGCTCAACCGCCGTCGGGTCCGGCCTCGTCGAGCGACTCGGCCCAGCGTTCGACCGCGTCGAGCAGGTCCGGGGCGGCGCCGACGACCTGGCTGACGTCGAGCAGCGCCGGCAGGTCCCGACCTCGACGGTGCAGTTCGGCCAGGAGCCCGGCCACGAGGTCGTGGTCCTCCAGCCCGGGGATGCCGACGCCCGCCGGCACCACCACGCGGCAGGTCCGACCAGCGATCGTGGCGTCCAGTTCACCGGGGATGACCTCCACCACCTCGACGTCGTCGGGGTCGATCGGGGTCGTCACGTCCGCTCCAGTCTCACCGGTTCAGGTCAGTCGGGCCCGAAGCTCCTCGACCGCTTCGGGGTAGCGCAGCACCGCGGGGCCGAGGTCCAGCGTGGCCCCGTCCGGGGTCTCCGCGGCGGGGAGGGCGTCCCGCTCGAGCAGGAAGCCGACCATCTCCGTCGCGATCGTCAGTGGGGGCACCGTGGCCAGCTCCAGACCGCGGCGGGTGTGGTGGGCCAGCGTCGCTGCGAGCACGCGACCGTCCGGGAGCCAGACCCGGTAGGTCTCGGGGCCGGTCTGGAGCAGGACGGGGCCGCCCACGCTCAGTACCCGAGCCGGCCGAGCTGCTTGGCGTCGCGCTGCCACTCCTTGGC
>SKNP01000294.1 GCA_007120485.1 Nitriliruptoraceae bacterium | reverse complement strand
GGGCGCGTGGGCGTCGGGTGCGTGGGCGTCGGGTGCGTGGGCGTCGGGTGCGTGGGCGTCGGGTGCGTGGGCGTCGGGTGCGTGGGCGTCGGGTGCGTGGGCGTCGGGTGCGTGCGGCTCGGGCCACCGGGGGGTATCCATGCCGACAGCCTGCCAGACGCTTGACGTTTCAACCAATACGTCGTACGGTGAAGTTGACGCTTCAACCATCCGCCGTCCCGGAGTCCCCTCCATGTCCTCCGACCCTGGCCGCGCACCGGACCGCGCCGCCGATGCCGCTCCCGATCCCGCCGAGCCACGGGGCTCCACCTCGATGCCGGCGCTGTTCATCAGCCACGGTGCGCCGCCCCTGGTCGAGGACGAACGCTGGACCGCCGAGCTGGCGGAACTCGGTCAGGGCCTGCCGCGCCCGTCGCAGATCCTGATCGTGTCGGCGCACTGGGAAGCTGCACCGCTGATGGTGGGGGCGACCGAGACCGTCCCGCTGGTCTACGACTTCGGTGGCTTCCCGAAGCGGTTCTACGAAGCGACCTATCCGGCGCCGGGTGCGCCCGAACTCGCGGACCACGTCCAGGCGATGATGCCCGACACCCAGCAGGTGGTCCGCACCGACCGGGGGCTCGACCACGGCGCCTACGTGCCGTTGAGCGTGATGTACCCGGACGCCGACATCCCGGTGTTGCAGATGTCGCTGCCGACGCTGGAGCCCGACCGGCTGCTCGACCTCGGGCGCCGGCTCCAACCGCTGCGCGACGAGGGCGTCCTGATCGTCGGTTCGGGGTTCACCACCCACGGCCTGCCGTTCCTGTCCCGCGAGCACTGGCGCTCCACCGATGCGCCGCCCCCGGGTTGGTCGGCGGAGTTCGATGCATGGGCTCAGGAAGCGCTCCACGACGGTGACGTGGAGTCGTTGGCGGCGTTCCGCGACCGGGCGCCCGGGATGCCCTACGCACACCCGACCATCGAGCACTTCGCGCCGCTGTTCGTGACGCTCGGTGCTTCCTCGGATCCGGAGACTCCGCCGGAGCAGCTCATCGACGGGTTCTGGATGGGGCTGGCGAAGCGGTCGGTGCAGGTGGCTTGACCCCCGGGTTCGCCATCGCGCCGATGGCTGGGCCCACGACGATGGACGTTGTTACGCTGAGGTGTCAGCGAACTCTGGGGGCGAGGTGGCTGACGCGTCCGAAGCGGCCGACGGGACGGGAAGATCAGGCGGTGGGCAGGTGCCGCCCCTGAAGCTGGCGCCCGGCACGGTCTTGCCGCCGTTGATCGCGGGAGGCCTCGTGGTCCTCGCGGCGACCCTGCTCGACGGCGTCCGCGAGGCCGTCCACTACTCGACCGTGTCGGCGGTGATCGCGGGCGCGCTCGTCGCCCGATGGAAGCTGCCGCCGTACCAGAGCCGCTTGCCCGCGAGGGTGCAGGTGCCGCTGGTTCTCGCGCTGCTGGTGGTGACGGTGCCGCTGCTGCTCGACGGCACGTTGCGCCCCACCCACCTGTTGCTGCTGCCGTCGATCCCACCGCTGTTCCCCGCGCTTCTCCCGGAGGGTGTCCGCGAACGGCTCATCGCCAAGCGGGAGGAGCGCCAACGCCGGTACGAGGAGCAGAAGCCCGCCGTCACCGGCCCCACCTGGCAGGATCGGCAATACGATCGATCCGATCCGTCGTCACGGGGTAGGTAGGCCAAGAAGGGCTGAGCGCTCAAGGCAGCTCGCCTGGCGCAAGGTGGGTCGGCTGGGGTCGACCGCGTGAGGCGCTGGCTGTGGCCGAGCTCGGAGGTTGCGGGGTGCGAGGATGTCTCGCGGCGTCAGGCCGTCGTCGGGCTCCACCGGCCGTGAGGGTCGCTGTCCCGCGTCAGGTTGGCGGTGGCCGCAGGCGCGGTCGTTCGCCGTCCCAGTGGATCTGCCAGCCGTGGAGGTCGTAAGCGCGGTGGTGGTGGCGGCAGCCGAGGGCGGCGTTGGCCGGCGACAGGCGACCTTGCAGGTGGTAGGGGTGCTCGAGGTGCATCACGTCGCACCAGCCGACCCGCGCGGTACAGCCGTCGGCGATGCAGCCGTGGTCGCGGGCGACCAGGGTGCGCCACAACCCGGCGGGCACGTTGCGGGTCTCTGCGCCGGCCTCGACCGGGACCCGGTTCGGGTCGACCAGCAGTCGCGCCACCCCGGCGTCGGCGAGTAGCCGTCGGATCTCGGCGAACGGCAACGGCCCCATCCACGGTGTGTCGGCGACCACGGGCGCACCCAACTGGCCGTCCGCGACCGCGGCGGCGTCCGCCAGGATCGCTTCGTGGTCGAGCAGGACACTGATGTGCGGACGTACCCCGTGCACGGTCGGCGCCTCGCCGGCACGCAGCGCGGCGCGGGCGAGTTCGACCACGGCGTCGGCGGTGCGCTGTTCGGCGGTGCGGTGTACTCCGGGCGGGTCGGGCTGGCGGAACGCCTCGATCGCGGTCGCAACCGTCTCGCCGTCGACGCCCGACCACTGCCCGGACACGGCGAGCATCCCGTCCTCGGTGGTGTGGACGGAGGCGCGGCGGCGCTGGTGTCGGCGCTGTTCGCCGCGCATCGCGGCGGCCGAGTCCAAGCTGGCCAGCACCCGCCGGCAGGTCCGCCCGAACTCCCGTGCGTCCTGCTCGGCCGCCGCATCCAGCAGGCGACGGCGGGCCTGCTCACGCTGGTCGCCATGCAGGTGCTTGAGCGTGTCGGCCAGCAGTTGCGCGTGCCGCGGCGGCAACCTCCCATCGTCGAACGCGGCCTGGGTCTGGCCGTCGTCCCCAAGCTGATCACCAACGTTGGTGGCCCGCTTCGCGTCCGAGGCCGACCAGCGGTGCTGGTCGGCCATCTCCTGCTCCGCCTGCCGGCGGGCCCGCTGCCTGGCCCGCCGCCCATCCTGGCCGGTCGCATCCGCGTCACGCTGGGCCTGGTCGGCACGTCGTGCCGTCTTCGCGGATGCCAGACGGCACCGGCGTGCATCGAGACGGCGCATCGCCCGCTCCACCGCCTCCAACTCCACGTCGATGGCCGACTCATCGAGATCGGCGACCTCGACCGCGAGCAGCCGATCCAGCACCGACTCCAACGCTACAGCCGGCGAACCTGGCGATGACGCGCCATCGTCCGGGTCACCGCCAGCCTCAGCAGCGCCGGCGTCGCCGTCAGCGCCGCTGTCCGGGCCACCGTCGCCCGAGGCGTCGTCGTTCTCGGCGGTGTACCCACCGGAGCGCTCCCAGGCCAGCCCCAGCAGCGCTGACCCCGACCGCGCCCATCCCGGTGGCACCGACCCCGACCGCGCCCACCTCGATGGCACCGACCTCGACGGCACCGACCCCGTCGACGCGTCCCGCCGAGCGCCGTGCCCCGGACCGGACCGCCGCGCCACGTGCGGCTGGAGACGGACCCCAGGCGTCCACGCCTGCGGTGGCACCTGCCGTGTACCGGTCACCGGACCCCCGTCCGTCGTTGAGCTTGCATCAACGGTATCGAACACATGTTCGTATCGTCAAGAGGGGCCCGTAACCCATGTGGAGACCCCACCGATCACCGAGCCGACCACCGATCACCGAGCCGACCACCGACACCGCGTCGCCCACCTCGCCGGCCGACGTCAGCGTCCCCGACCCAACGCCCGACTGGCACGGCCTCGAAGCCGAACGCGCCGATGCCCGATCCCGACCCCGACGTCACGGCTCGTCATCGCTCGGCGGTCCGGGCACGAGTCGGCCGCCGGCCGCCGTGTCCTTCACCCGTCCCGGAGACGTTGCCGCGGTATCGCGGGCTTCGAGCCGTGGCCGACGGTCAGTTCGGCCAGCAGCCGCTGCGTAGCGGCAGCGACCTGCTCGACGGCGGCGTCGAACGCGACCGCGTTCGCCGCCGATGGCACGCGGTAGCCGCTCACCTTGCGGACGTACTGCAAGGCGGCGTCGCGGATCTCCGCATCGGTGGCGGGCGGGTCGGCTCCGCGCAACTGTTGGATGTTCCGGCACATGTCAGGCAAGATAGGTCGCTGGTCGCACCCGGTCCACGGCCAGGGCGCCACCGAGGTCGTCACGCTGCCGCCGGTTGCGGTCTGCGCACGCTGGCATCGACCGAGCGATGAGTCCGGCGTGATCGCAGCGTCAACCGCCTGCGCACCACGAACGGTCGGTCGGTGCGCGGTCGATCCGACCCGGATGAGTACGGCTCAGACGGAACCTCGAGGGTGCGTTCGGAGCGCCCCGCCGCAGAGCCCGTCGGAACGATGTCGCCCAGTACGGCTTGACTTGAAGTCAACTTCACATCGTAGGGTCCGGCCCGACAGACCAGCACCGCGTCACCCACCGGCTCGACGGATCCTCCAGGAGCACACGACGTGACGAACACAGCGACGCACGCGGTGAGCGTGCAGGGACTGGTGAAACACTTCGGGACGACCCGAGCGGTCGATGGACTCGACCTGGAGGTGCCGACCGGCACCGTCCACGGCGTCCTCGGACCGAACGGTGCGGGCAAGACCACCGCGATCCGGATGCTCGCGACGCTGCTGCGTCCGGACGCCGGCGAGGCCCGGGTGTTCGGCCACGACGTCGTCGCCGAGGCGGATGCCGTCCGCAGCCGCGTGAGCATGACGGGGCAGTTCGCCTCGGTCGACGAGGACCTCACCGGTCGGGAGAACCTGATCCTGCTCGGGCGACTGTGGGGTCACACCCGTGCGGCGGCGAAGCGGCGCGCTATCGATCTCCTCGACGCGTTCGGCCTGGCGGACGCGGGGGACCGGCAGGTCAAGACCTACTCCGGCGGGATGCGCCGCCGGATCGACATCGCGGCCAGCATCGTGGTGACCCCCGACCTGATCTTCCTGGATGAGCCCACCACCGGGCTCGATCCGCGGAGCCGCAACCAGGTGTGGGAGATCGTCCGGGCGCTGGTCTCCGCCGGCACCACGGTGTTGCTGACCACCCAGTACCTCGACGAGGCCGACCAACTGGCCGATCGGATCGCCGTCATCGATCACGGGAAGGTGATCGCGGAGGGCACCTCCAGCCAACTCAAGGCATCGGTCGGCGCGGGGGCGCTGCACGTTCGGCTGCTCGAGCCCGGCCAGCGTGCGGAGTCCCAGCGGCTGCTGGAAGCGGCGTTGGACGTCCCCTTCCGCCTCGAGGACGATCCCGCGGCGTTGTCCGCCAGCGTGTCGGATCCGCAGCGGGTCGGCCACGCGATGTCGGAGCTGGCGCACGCCGGGATCGAGGTCGCCAACTTCGCGCTCGGACAGCCCAGCCTCGACGAGGTGTTCCTGACCCTGACGGGCCATCCGGCGGAGGATCAGCGCAGCGACGGTGACCCTTCGACGGAGCCGACTACCCAGGAGGAGCCGGCGTGAGTACGACGACCAGCCCACGACCGCAGCCGGAAGCCGTCGCCCGCGACGCCGTGGAGTCGGTGCTCGCCGTCGCCGAACGCCCACCACGTCCCGGTGGGCTCTCCGCGTCGCTGACCTTCTGGTGGCGGGCGATGCTCAAGATCAAGCACGTCCCCGAGCAACTGTTCGACGTGACGATGTTCCCGATCATGTTCCTGCTGATGTTCACCTACCTCTTCGGTGGGGCGTTGGCCGGCTCGACCAGCGCGTACCTGCAGGAGGTCCTGCCGGGGATCCTGGTGATGACCGTGACGATGATCACGATGTACACCGGGCTGACCCTCAACCGCGACATCCAGAAGGGTGTCCATGACCGGTTCCGGTCGCTGCCGATCTGGCGGCCAGCCACGCTGGTGGGGCCGCTGCTCGCTGACGGTGTGCGCTACGCCCTGGCGTCCACGGTGATCCTCGTCCTCGGGCTGACGCTGGGGTTCCGGCCGGACGCGGGCGTCGGCGGGTTGCTCGCGGCGATCGCGCTGCTGGTGGTGTTCTGCTTCTCGCTGTCGTGGGTCTGGACGGTCCTGGGGATCGTCATGCGTTCCGAGCAGGCCCTGATGGGGTTGAGCATGATGGTGCTGTTCCCGTTGACGTTCGTCAGCAACGTGTTCGTGCCGCCCGAGACCCTGCCGGGCTGGCTGGAGTCGTTCGTCGAGGTCAACCCGGTCACGATCCTGGTGACCGCGATGCGTGGGCTGATCCATGGGCAGCCGTTGGCTGGGGAGATCGCGACCATCCTGGCCATCAGCGCCGCGTTGGTCGCGGTGTTCGG
>SKNP01000305.1 GCA_007120485.1 Nitriliruptoraceae bacterium | reverse complement strand
GGCGGGGACCCGCTGCTGTGGCAGCACCTGTTCTGGTGGTTCGGGCACCCGGAGGTCTACATCCAGCTGATCCCGGCGTTGGGGATGGCCGCGGCGATCGTCACCACGGCGGCTGGTCGCCGGATGTCGGGCCGGACCGCGGTGATCGCGTCGCTGGTGGCGATCGGGATCCTGTCGTTCGGCCTGTGGGTCCACCACATGTACGCGACCGGCATCCCGCTGCTGGCGACGTCGTTGTTCACCGCAGCGAGCTTCATGATCGCCATCCCCTCAGGGGTGATCGTCATGTCGTTCATCGGCACCCTGTGGTGGGGGCGGATCCGTTGGTCCTCATCCGTGCTGTACGTGATCGGGTTCGTGTTCGTGTTCGTCGCCGGTGGCATCACCGGGGTGATGGTCGCCATGGTCCCGTTCGACTGGCAGGTCCACGACACCTACTTCATCGTCGCCCACCTGCACTACGTGCTGGTCGGCGGGTCGTTGTTCCCGATCCTGGGGGCCTTGCACCACTGGATGCCGAAGCTCACGGGCCGGAGCCTGTCGGAGAAGCTCGGCGTGTGGGCCTTCGTCCTCAACTTCCTCGGGTTCAACCTGGCCTTCTTCCCACAGCACGCGCTGGGGATGTTCGGCATGCCCCGCCGGGTCTGGACCTACGAGGAGGGGCTGGGCTGGGATGGCCTCAACCTGCTCTCCACGGCCGGCTCCTACATCATGGGCCTCGGGATGCTGATCTTCACGTTCGCGCTGGTCCTGGCACATCGGCCCGGTGCCCCGACCGCGCCGGCCGATCCCTGGGGAGGCGACACCCTCGAGTGGGCGACCGAATCCCCCGCTCCCAACTACAACTTCCGGTCCACGATGCAGGTGCACAGCCCTGAGCCGCTGTGGGACGGCCGCTCGGCGCTCGGCGACCACGGCCCGGACGGCCCCGACCCGGACCGCCCCGACTGGCAGCGACAGTTGGAGCGTCCCGAAGCGGGGCTGCGGCAGATGGTCGCGACCACCGGCTTGGACGCCGAACCCGACCACATCGTGACGCTGCCGGGGCACTCGCTGCATCCGCTGTGGACATCGATCGCGTTGGCGGTGGCGTTGGTGGGTGTGCTGGTCGACTCGGTCCCCATCGGGATCGTCGGGTTGGTCGGCATCATCGCCTCCGCCGCCGCGTGGCTCTGGCCGGGGGTGGAGTGATGGCCGTCCAGCACTCGCGAACCGCGGAACCGATCGGTGATCGTGCCCGCACGGCAGCGATGGGGACCTGGGGTCTGTGGCTGACCCTGACGGTGCTCGCGACGTTCGTGGCCGGACTCGCTGCTGCGGCCCTCTACCTGCACACCGGGCAGGAGGCATGGCCGCCACCGTTCCTCGAACCACCGAGCGGGCTGCCAGCGACGGTCGCGGTCGTGCTGTCGCTGCTGGGCGCGTTTGTGGCACACCGCGCCCGAGCCACGATGGGGGCGGAGCGTCGGCGGTCAGCGGCGATCGCCCTGGCCGCCGCCGTCGGGTTGCACACCGCCGCGACGGTGACCTTGATCGCGCATCTCTGGCAACTGCCCTTCCCCCACGACGCGCACGCGTACGCGTCCGTCTACTGGATCCTGACCGGCTTCGCCGCATGGTTCCTGGGCGTGTCGGTCCTGGTGTTGCTCGGGGTGCTCGTGCAGACGCTTGTGGGGCTGGTCGACCCGGACCGTCACCTCGAGCTGACCAACGCCGCGATCCATGCGTGGTTCGCTTCGGCATCGGCGGTGGTCCTGCTGGCGCTGGTGCACCTGCTACCGACCACGGGAGGTGGCGGATGACCACCACCGAGGTGGACCCGATGCGCCTGCGCGGCCCATGGCGCAGAGCGGACGCGGTACTCGGCGCGATCGTGTGGTGGGCCGTGCACCTGGGGGTGACCTACTGGCTGATCCCGCGCACGTGCACGTGGGGAACCACCTGGCCGTTGCACGCGCTGACGGTGCTGATGCTTGCCCTGATCGCCCGGGCGGGGTTGTCGGCGGTGCAGTTGCGACGTGCCGCGACGGCGGACCTGAAGGCGGCGGGTGCACCGCGGGATCTGTTCCTCGGCTGGTCCGGGTTGGCCTTGTCGATCTTCTTCGCTGCCGTGACGCTCATCGAGTGGTCGCCGGTGCTGTTCATCGATCCGTGCTGGTGACCGCGATGCGCACGCAGGCGGGAGCCGGTGGTCCGGTAGCGGAGCCCGGCTGATGCTGCCCGGCGACTGGTGGACGGCGTGGGTCTTCGACCCGGCGACGATCGCGATCGTCGCCGGGCTGCTCGCGTTGTACCTGCGTGGGGTCGCCCGTCGTCGGGATCGTGGTGTCGACCGGCCGCGGCAACGTCGGGCGTTCCTCACCGGCGCCGCTGTGGTCCTGGTAGCGCATCTGGGGCCACCCGCGGCGTTCGCGGAGGAGCTGTTCTGGCCGCACATGGTCCAGCACCTGCTCCTGCTGCTCCTCGCCGCGCCGCTGCTGGCCGCAGGGGCGCCGACGGTCACGGTCCGTGCAGCGCTGCCACCGGCCGGCCGCCGGGTCCTGGCCCGGCTGTCGCGACGCACCCATCGTCTGCGTCGAGCGATCGGGGATCCCCCACCGCTGGTGCTCGCCACCCTGGTCCAGATCGCGGTCGTGTGGATCTGGCACTTCCCGCCCGCGTACGACGCGGCGGTGGCCTCCCCGGCGATGCATCTGGTGGAGCACGCGACCTTCCTGGCGGCGGCGGTGTGGTTCTGGTCGGAGGTCTGGGCCACGGCCCGGCGGCACCGGCGTCAGCAGGCGCTCGCCACGCTGTGCCTGGGGGCGATGATCGTCCAGGGTGGGGTGCTGGGGGCGCTGCTGACGTTCGCCGGCCGGTCGTTGTTCGAGGTGTACAGCGGTGGTGGCGGGCTCACCGCCCTCGAGGATCAGCAGTTGGCCGGCGCGCTGATGTGGGTGCCGCCGGGGTTCGTCTACGCCAGCGTCGCCGTCCGTCGGTTCATCGCCTGGATGAACCAGGCGGACGCCGAGCAGCAGGCACGGGAGGCACGAGCTCGAGCTTGAGACCGGTCGCCACAGGCGTGCTCCCTGCCCAGCCCGACCGAACGGCGCCGGTCTCGGAACCGGACCCGGGTCCGGTCCGGCCGGCGGGGTCACCCCTCCGCGGTCTCGCCGGCGACCAGCTTGCGCAGCGCCACCGGATCGGCGGTCAGGGCGATCAGCTCGTCGTCCGCGTCGAGGGTGGTGTCCCCGTCCGGGACGATCACCTCACCGTGACGGCGGATGCTGGTCACGACCGTGCGCGCGGGCCAGGCGATCTCGTGGATCCGCTTCCCGGCGACCGGGGAGCGGCGATCGAGCACCACCTCGACGAACTGGACGCCCACCAGGTCCCGGAGTCGGCCGGCGGCCTGTCGTTGCTGTGATCCGGCGCTCCGGGTGATCCCGCGCTGGTAGGCGCGGACGACGTCGGCGCGACGGAGCATGCCCACGACCCGGCGGGACGCGGGATCGATCACCGGGACCCGTCCCACGTCGATCGCGGCCATCCGGCGGACCGCACGGAACGCGGGGTCCTCCGGGGATGCGGTCACGGTCCGTCTCGTACAGAGCTCGCGGGCGGTGTCACCGGGGCGCTCGAGGTCGCCGACGCTCACGACGCCGACCAGCCGTCCCTCGTCGTCCACGACGGCGTACCCGTGGGTGCCGCCGCGAGTGAACCGTCCTTCGAGCTCCTCGCGTGGCTCGTCCTCGTGCACCGTCGGATGGTCGACCGCCATGACCTCGCCGACGGTCACGGTCTGGAGGACGTCCACATCGTCGGTCCGCCCGAAGACCACACCACGCTGGCGCAGCTGGTGGACGTACACGGAGTCGCCCAGTACCCGGTCACCCAGCACCATGGACACGCCCACCGCGGCCATCAACGGCAGGACCAGCCCGTAGTCGCCGACGAGCTCGAAGACGATGAGGATCGCGGTCAACGGCGCTCGGGCCATGACCGCGAACACCGCGGCCATCCCGACGGTCGCGACCGCTCCGGGGTTCAACGACGGCATCAGCTGGTTGGCCGCGATCCCCAGGGCGCCGCCGAGGGCAGCACCCGTGAACAGGCTCGGTGCGAACATCCCGACCGCCGCTCCCGACCCGTGTGTGAACGCCGTGGCGATGATCTTGGCGCCGAGCAGCAGGAGCAACAGCCCGGCGGCGTCCCAGGTCACGCCGAAGTCGGCGTTGAGCATCGCCTGGATCGGTTCCCGCGTCCCGGGGACCGGCGGCAGTGCATCGCCTGACCCCAGCACCTGTGGGACCCCGAGTGCGACCACGCCGACCGCGAGACCGCCCAACGCCACGGTGGGGCCGCGGCCGACGCGCCGGTAGACGGGTCGGAGCCAGGTGCGCACCAGATCGTCGGTGCGCCGCAGGAGGAGCACGACGGGGACCGCGAGGATGCCGAGCAGCGCGTAGACGAGCAGCTCCTGGGGGTCTCCCAGGGCCAGGTCGCTGCGTGGCTGGTAGATCAGCTCCGGTCCGACGAGCTGCCTCGCGGTGATCGACGACACCACCGACGCGACGACGATCACCTGCATCGAGGCACCACGCACGCCGCCGACGAGCACCTCGAACGCGAACAGCATGCCGCCGATGGGGGCGTTGAAGGCGGCACCGATCCCTGCGGCCGCGCCTGCCGCGACGACGGACTGTCGACGGTCCTCATCGAGCGGCAGGAGGCTGGCCACGAGCGCGCCGATGGAGCCGCCGATGAGCACCATCGGACCCTCGCGGCCTCCGGAGAGACCGCTGCCGAGGGCGATCGTGACGGCGACGAGCGTGCCGAGCGGGACGATGGAACGGAACCGGCTCCCGCGGAGCGCGATCGTCTCCATGGTCCCGACGACGCCACCGAACGCGGCTTCCGGGACGACGCGAGCGACGAGGAGGCCGACCACCAGCCCCCCGACCGCGGGGATGAGCAGCCGCTCCCAGGGCCCGCCGGTGGTCCACATCAGCTGCTTGGCCAGATCGACACCGAGCACCAGCAACCATGCCGCGACACCGGTCACCAGGCCGGTGACGGCGCCGACCAGGACCATGACGCCTTCGACCGTGCCCCCGCGGCTGAGGCGGCGGCGCACGGCGTCGATACGGGTGCGAAGGGCTGTGGACACGGGACGTCACGCTAGCCGTCCGAACCCGACGGGATGGCGGCCGGACGGCGGGTGGGCAGCCACACGGACGGTCGGCTCCGGTGAGGCCAGCCGATCAGTGTCCGGCGGTGCGCTCCTGCTCACGGGCGGTGAAGACGGCCTCCCGGGCGACCTTGCGAGCGAGCCCGTCCGGGTACCCGCGACGGGTGACGTGGCCGACGACCCGCCGGAACGCGGATTCCGCGCTCAGCCCGGTGCTGCGGTCCGCCTTCTCCTTGGCGACCGCGAACGCGGCCGCCTCCTGGTCCTCGGTCTCGGCCGGCGCGAGCGCGTCGTCGAGCAGACCGTCGGGGAAGCCGCGCTGTTGCAGGTCCCGTCGGATGCGGAAGGGCGCGTGGCCCTTCGCGCGCCGCTCAGCGACGAGCGCGACGACCATGGCGGCGTCGTCGACCAGCCCTTCGCGGCGGGCATGCTCCATCGCCCGGTCGATGATCGCTGGGCTCCACCCGCGGTCGGCGAGCTTCTCCGCGACGCGAGCCTCCGCCTGTGGGGTGTTGGCGGTGGAGCGACGCACGAACGCGAGCGCGTCCGCGACGTCGTCTCCCAGGCTGCGAGCGTCGACGTCGGGAGTCGCCGACGCGTCGGCCTGCTGAAGCGCCCGGTCGGCGCCGGATTGGCTGGCGAGTTGCATCGCCTCGGTTGCGGTGACCTGGTCGGCTCGGTCGGCCGTCGCCTCTGGCAGCTGCTCCGAGGGGGCCTCCCCCGGCGCGGCGTCCGGTGGCGTGTCCGGATCGACCCGCAGCGGGACGCGTTCCACGCCCTGCTCGGCGAGCCAGGCTTCCGCGTCGCGGAACGGTACGTCGCGGCTCACGCGTCAGCGTCCTGCTCGTCGCCGTCGTCGGGCTCCTCCACCGGGTCCGCTGCGGTCGGGTCGATGCCGAGCTTCTCCTTGATCTTCTTCTCGATCTCCGCGGCGAGGTCGAGGTTCTCCTTGAGGAACAGCCGCGCCTTCTCCTTGCCCTGGCCGAGCTGTTCACCGTCGTAGGTG
>SKNP01000296.1 GCA_007120485.1 Nitriliruptoraceae bacterium | reverse complement strand
CCGAAAGGGAAGCGGTGGACGCATCCGGGGCGCCACGGTCGGCGCCGGAGACCCGCTCCTTCTTCGAGCGTTGGGTCGGCTCCAGCAACGATGGCGAGTGGGACGAGCTCGCGACGATGATGCACGACGAGATCGTGCTGACCGACCCGATGATGCCCGAACCTGCTGAAGGCAAGCCTGCCGCCCTGCGACGGGCACGCGGTCAGTACGGACCGTTCCCCGACGGTGCCGTCACCATGATCGGGGACCCGTTCGTCGCTCTCGACGAGCCAGAGGTTGCCTATCGGTGGCGCTTCAACGGCACCCACCTTCGGGCAGTGACCCCACCCGGTTTCGCTCCCACCGGACGGCCCGTCGAAGTGCACGGAAGCTCGGTCCTGCGCTTCCGTGATGGCCAGGTCGTCGCTGCCGTCCTCTTCTTCGACACCACCTCGGTGGCGCGGCAGTTGCTGGCTGCTCCACCCGCAGGCGGTCGCATGGAGTCAGCGATCGCCGCTAGCCAACGCCTCCGTGTCAGGGTGCAGCGGTGCTCCGAGCGCCGGCACCGCACCGGCGGATCGTGACCATGGGTGTCCCTCGACGCCGGTGGCGGTCGGCGTCGCCGCGCGCTTCCCTGGGGCGGTCGTTCACGCAGGAGGTGGTCCCGTGCCGATGCCGAGGTGGTGGACGCGGATCAACAAGCGGGTCTTCAACCCCGCGGAGCTGCGCCGTGGCAAGCGGCCCGTCCTGTCGCACGTGGGCCGAACCTCGGGGGCCACCTACCGCACGCCGCTGGATGCGCATGCCGTCGACGGCGGCTACGTGTTCATCCTGGTCTACGGCTCCCGATCCGACTGGGTCCGCAACAGCATGGCAGCCGGGCACGCCCGTCTGACGGTCGACGGGAAGGACGTCGACCTCGCCGCCCCGCGTGAGCCGCTCCTCCAACGGCACCTGGCCCGTCCGCAGCGATCGACCTGCTTCCTGACCCGACGCGCGTCGCGCGAACCCGACGGCGCGTCGGGTCAGGAAGGTGGACCACAGGTCTTGACTCTCCCCCGCGCTGTGACTCAATCACCGAAGGGGTGCCAACCATGAGGCGCCATGTGGGATGAGGACCGTGGGGACGGAGAACATCGGCGAGGTACCGACGATGGACATGCTCAAGGGCGACGAGATCGCCGCGGCCAACCTGGCCGACTGGCGCAAACTGGCCCAGGGACTGCATGCCCGCTACCTGGTCGACGACTTCGGTACCGGCGCACGGTTCGTTGCCGCTGTGGGCGACGCCGGCGACGCGCTCGGACACCACCCGAGCGTGTCGATCGGCGATGGGTACGTCGACCTCAAGCTGATCAGCGCCGACGCCATCTACCGCGACCACGAGGGCACCGAACACGTCGTCGGATGGGTGACCCAGCAGGATCTCGACCTCGCGCGACGGATCACCGAGATCGCCGCCGACCACGAACTCGATGCCGAGCCGACCTCGGTCAGCGTCATCGAGCTCGGCCTGGACACGGCGCACTCCGCGACCATCGCCCCGGTATGGGCTGCCCTGCTGACCGGCAACGCCGAGGCCCAGGGCCACGGGTCGCCCAGCGACGAGATCCGAGACGCCACGGGGCGGGTCCCGAACCTGTGGTTCGGGGACGCCGATGAGCACGAGACCCCCCGACAGCGGTTCCACGTCGAGGTCTACGTGGCGCCCGAGGTGGCGAAGCAACGGATCGCCGACGCCGTCGCCGCGGGTGGGACCGTCGTCGATGACCGCGACGCGCCGTCGCTCACCGTGATCGCCGACCAGGACGGCAACACGGGCGTGGTCTGCGTCGACGCCTCCGCCAGAGCGAAGGACTGACCTCGCCGGCTCGGGTGATCCGCGGATGGGGACACCTCGGTCCGCCGCTCGCGATGATGGCAGCCGTTGGAACGGCACGCAGGTGGACGGAACGTGCGTCGAATGGCAGAACGCGCCGGGAGGCGTCAGCCGTCACGCCCGTCACCCCGGTCGGGTGCGCTCATGTCCCCCGTCCTGGGCGTGCCATCGGCGAGCCCGTAGCGCAGGTACACGGTGCCCGTCGGGCCGGCGACCGGCGGGTCGAGGAGCGTGACGTTCGTGGGCACCGCGCCACCGTCGAACACCTGCTTGCCGACGCCGAGCACGATCGGGTGCACCCAGAGGTCGAGCCGGTCGAACAGCTTCTCGCGCAGCAGGGTCTGCACCAGGTCGAGGCTCCCGACGACCTTCACGCGGTCGTGCCGCTCGCGGATCTCACGCACCGCGCTGGCCAGATCCGGGCCCAGGTGCGTGGACCCGGCCCAGGAGAGGTCGGGTCTGCCGCGGGAGGCCACGTACTTGGGGACGCGGTTGAAGAGCGTCGCGATCTGGTCGTCCTCACCGCACCGCTGGTAGGGCCAGTAGGCGGCGAAGATGTCGTAGGTCCGTCGGCCGAGCAGGAGGGCGTCCGTGCCCTCGTACGCCGCAGAGATCTGGGCCCCGGCGACCTCGTCCAGCAGGGGTGCCTGCCAGCCGCCGAACGGGAACCCCATCGGATCCTCGTCGGGGCCACCGGGCGCCTGCCCCACGAGGTCGAGGGTCGCGAACAACTCGATGTGTATCGAGCCCATGTCCTCTGCCGATCAGGTGGCGGTCACGGTGGGGAGGTAGACCGGTGGGTGGCGGCAGACTCATCGCGGCGACCGCTTCCGGCGTCGTGGCTCATCGGCCACCTCAGACGAACGACCACGGCTGCAGCGATCGCTACCCGAGCGGACCGTGATGATGTGCGCTGGGAGCCTCGGCGACGACCACGCAGAGCTCGTCTTGCCTCCTCCACCTGGCGGACGAACGGCCGTCTGTCACAGGTTTCGTGATACATCCGCGTCATGAGTGATCTGATCTCCGTACGCCTCGACGACGAGGCCCGGCGAGCCCTCGCCGAGCTCGAGGCGACCGGCATCTCTCGGAGCGAAGCGGTCCGGCGTGGACTGGTTGCCGCCGCCCAGCGGCTTCGGGACCGTCAGCGGCTGATCGACGAGGTGGCCGAACTCGCCGAGGACGACCAGGACCGTGCCGAGGCGGCAGAGGTGGCGGCGATGATGGAGGATCTGCGTGCGCCGGGGTGACGTGTTCCGGTTGCGTCTCGGTCGCCGACACGGGCACGAGCAGTCCGGTGTCCGCTACGGCGTCATCGTCCAGTCGGACGCACTGTTGCGCCTCTCGACGGTGTTGATCGCTCCGACCTCGACCTCCGCACGCGAACCGTGATGATGCGCGGTCGTCGATGAGCCGCACACCGCCCATAGCTGGCTCGTCGAGGCCGAGGACGAGCGACGAGGTCACGCGTCTCGGTCGGTCGGTGTCCGCGTCAGGGCGTCGCGCAGGTGCGCGACGATCTCAGGCAGGACCGGCAGGAACCCGTCGAGGCTGCGGTGGTCGGCGCCCGGGACGAGCCGAAGTGTCGCCGACGGGCCGCTCTCGGCCAGCCGCTGTGCGTCGTCGGTCGGGACCGTGGGGTCGTCGAGGCCGTGCAGTACGAGCACCGGCGCGTCGATTCGCGCGATGGTGTGCAGCGGCGCGAAGTCGTCGAAGCGGTACCTGATGGTTCGCTCGATCGTTCGCAACGCCGCGCGGACCAGCGGCTTCGGGGCGCGGTAGGCACGGAAGGAGCGGCCGATCATCTCACGGGGATGGGCCATCGAGGCGATGCTCACGACCGCCGCGATGCGGGGGTCCCGAGAGGCGACCAGCAGCGCGGCTCCTGCCCCGACCGAGTGCCCCACCAGCGCGATGCGGGACGCATCCACGTCCGGCCGATCGCGCACCCACGCGACTGCTGCGTGGAGGTCCTCGGCGAAGCGAGGCATCGACATGAACTCCGCCGCGTCGCTGCGGCCGTGGCTACGGGCGTCGACGAACAGCATCGACAGCCCCGCCCCGACAACAGCAGGAGCCGCAGGCAGCAGGTCCTCGGCCGCGCTTGCCCAGCCGTGCATGACCACCGCGACCGGGCGTGCCCGATCGTCGTCCGCGCAGCCGGCCGGTACGAACCAGCCACGCAGCCGCGCCCCGTCGACGGTCCTGAACTCGACGTCGTGGGCCTCTAGGTCGAGGTCCGCCGGCGTCCGGTGGACCGACCGAACTGGCAAGCGGTAGAGGCGCAGAAGCAGGGCCCGTAGCAGCATCCCCCGAGGGTACGGCGTCGGATAGGTCCGCCGTCTGCTGCCCCAAGAAGGGCTCCCAACGGCTGCCGTGAGATCACGCCCGTCCGCAAGCCGATGGGCATGTGTGCGACCAACTCCCACGGCCAGGCCGCGCATCATCGCGGTGATGGCGTCACCGACCGGATTGCTTCAACGGACGTCATCTACCAGCGACGCGTGGCGGCGATCAGCGAGAGCTGGTCCGGCGCGCGGACGCTGCCGGGATGAGTCTGCGTTCCTACGTGGTCGAGGTCCTGCACCGTCACGCGGCCCTACCGACCCTGGAGGAGTGGCTCGACGAGGTGCGAGGAGACCCTCCGCTGCCCAGCGAAGGCCCGGAAAGCGTCACCTTGGTCGAGGACGGCCGTCGGGACATCGACGTCGTGTGAGCCCGCAACTCCTCGTGGTCGATGCCTCGGTCGTGGTCGAGGTGCTGCGCCGATCGCCGCGTGGCGATGCGGTGGCCGCCAGGATGCGTGGGGCCACGCTCGCGGCTCCGGCCCATCTCGATGCCGAGGTGCTGTCCGCACTGGGGCGCCTGGTACGGGCCGGCGATGCGCAAGCTGGCGAGGTCAGCCGGGCGCTCGACCGCCTGGTCCGGCTTCCTGTTGAGCGCTTCCCGATCGCGCCGTTGATCCACCGGGCGTGGGAGCTACGGGGGAACTTCGCCCTGCGCGACGGGATCTACATCGCGTGCACCGAGACGCTCAGCGCAACGTTGCTGACCCTCGATGGGCGTTCGGCGCGATCCGTGCCGGTGCCCGTCGAGTTCCCGTGACGCGTGCGGCGTGGACCGTCGTGCTGCCTGCCGCCTTGCGCGCACCGCCCCTGGCGTGGCACGCGGAACCGTGACTGCCATGCTGCGGGTCGTCCTTGGTCCGTGACCGCGCACAACGCCCCGGCTCCGCCGACGTCGCGTCTACGGTTCCGTATACTGCCGGTATGGCTGCAACCAAGATGCTCCGGGTCTCTGACCGCACCCACGCCGGCTTCCGCCGCGAGGCGCAACGTCGCGGCGCGACCATCGACGAGATCGCTGCCGCAGCATTACGCGCCCTGCGTCAGAAGGAGATGGGCGAGCAGCTCGCGGCGCCGCTCGAGAACGACGAGGGCGAGTGGCTCGATGCGCCGCTGCGGTGACGTCCAGCTCGCGGACCTGGGCGAGCCACAGGGACGCGAGGCCGGCTTCGGCCGCCCGGTCGTGCTCGTGACCGCGCAGCTGGTCCTTGACCAGCATCCGAGCGTGGTCCACGTCGTGCCACTGACCTCGACGATCCGCGGCTACCACTCAGAGGTGACCATCGAACCCGAGTCCGACAACGGGCTCGACGTGTTGTCTGCCGCTCAGTGCCAGCACATCCGCGCGATCGCCGGCGGACGACTCGCCGAACCGATCGGCCACGTCGGGGCGCAGGCTCTCACCCAGATCCGCGAGACCCTCGCCGACCTCCTCGACCTGTAGCAGCCGGCAGGCCACAACCGTGATCGGGCGCTCTATCCGAGTGCGGCAGCACAGCAGCGCTGCGGTTGGCCGCCGAGGTCGACCCGTGAGCCAAGGCGGTGCCCCGCGACACCATGCCACCGGCCCACGAGGTCGAGACCACCGCTGGAGGCCGTCGGCTCACCGGTTGCGGGTGGGTCGACCGCACCCGTTCCTGACCAGGTCCTGACAAGGCGCGCGATGTGGAGTCACGGCCACCTTGCGCTCAGCCCGTGGCCCTGCGGCGCACGCTGCCCGGCGTTATCCCGGTCACCCGGATGAACGCGCGGCTGAAGGCCGCGTCGGAGCGGTACCCCATCGACGCCGCGACACCGCTGACGGTCGCCGTCCCCTCCCGGAGGCGGGCGTCGGCGACGGTCATCCGCCAGCGGGTGAGGTAGGTCATCGGCGGGTCGCCCACGAGCTCGGCGAACCGTGCGGCGAAGCTCGACCGCGACATGGCCGCCTGTCGGGCGAGGCGCTCGAGCGTCCAGTCGCCGCCCGGGTCCCGGTGGATCGCGGTTAGCGCCCGACCGATCCGCTCGTCCTGGAGCGCACCGAGCCACCCGGCGCGTGCCTCGGGGGCCTGCT
>SKNP01000230.1 GCA_007120485.1 Nitriliruptoraceae bacterium | reverse complement strand
TCTACCACCAGGTCCGCAGCTACCTCGGCGAGGTCGCTCCGGAGCTCGAGGCGAAGGTGGAGCTGTACGGCGCGCCCACCGCCGATGCCCGGGCACGGGCTGCAGGCGCGCCCCCCAGCGACGACGCGAGCAACGGCCACCCGCCCGTCGATCCGTCGGGTGCTGCGAGCTCGTCGGCGTCCTCGGCGGTGCCGGATGCGGGGTCCGAGGAGCCCGAGAGCTCAGCCGGCGCTGACACGACGGCTGACGCCGGCGCTGAGGCGGGAGCTGATGCCGGCGCTGAGGCGGGAGCTGATGCCGGCGCTGAGGCGGAGCCCCAGGCGGTCCACGCCGACGGTGAGGTCTCGGCCGATGCGGAGACGGGCGTCGAGACAGGCGCCGAGACGGCCGCGACCACGGCTGCGGCGACCGCAGCGTCCGCGACGTCGCCGCCGGTCGAGGTCGACCTCCAGGCAGCAGCCGAGCGGCGGGAGCACCTGCCCACGCTCTTCACCGCCTACGACGTCACCGACCAGCTCCGCAAGGCCATGGGCAAGAAGGTCTGGTTGCCGTCGGGCGGGTACCTCATCATCGAGACCACGGAGGCGATGAAGGTCATCGACGTCAACACCGGCCGCTTCACGGGTGGCAAGGACACCAACCTCGAGGAGGTGGTGCTCAAGACCAACCTGGAGGCCGCGGACGAGATCGTCCGGCAGCTGCGGCTGCGCGACATGGGCGGGATCATCGTCATCGATTTCATCGACATGCTCCTCAAGGCCAACCAGGAGCAGGTCGTCCGCCGGCTCAAGCGCGAGCTGCTGCGCGATCGCACCAAGACCCGCGTCTCGGAGGTCTCCAAGCTCGGCCTGGTGCAGATGACCCGCAAGAACGTCAGCCAGGGCCTGGTCGAGTCGTTCAGCCACACCTGCGAGCACTGCGAGGGTCGAGGGATCCAGCTCGAGTCGCCGTAGAGCACGACGCTGCGAGGGGCCTCGTGCGGGGGCCGGGCAGCCAGGTCTCTCGATATCGAGATACCCGCACCGCTGGGTACCGTCGGTGGCTGTGAGCGCTTCGGAACGTCCCACCCCTCGAGACCCGTCGGTGGACGGGTTGCTTCGCCGTGGGCTCCGCGTCATCGGCGTCGCCCTGCGTGGCGCGCCACGACCGTTCACGGTCGGGGTCGGCGGTGCGGCGCTGTTCGCCGTGGCCACCGTCGCCGCCTCGCTGGTCCTCGGCTGGGTCACCGACGAGGTGCTCCTGCCGCAGTTCGAGGCCGGCGAGACGGATGCCGCCGCGTTGACCCTCGCCGCGCTGGCGATCATCGGGGTCGGGCTGGTCAAGGCCACCGGCGTGCTCGGACGCCGCCTCGGCGCCTACCTGGCGCAGTTCCAACTGCAGGCGATGTACCGCCAGCGGGTCACGCGGCAGTACCTGCGGCTGCCGTTGCGCTGGCACCGGCGTCACCCCACGGGGGAACTGCTGTCCAACGCGAACGCGGACGTGGAGTCGGCGTTCTTCGTCGCGGCACCGCTGCCGATGGCGATGGGTGCCAGCATCCTGCTGGTGCTCACCGGTGGCCTGCTGGTGGTCACCGACCCGGCCCTGGCCGCCATCGGGTTCAGCGTCGGACCGCTGCTGATCTTCGCCAACTGGTTCTACCAGCGCCGGATGCGCTACGCCGCCACGGTCGCCCAGCAGGCCCGCGCCGACGTCTCCGAGGTCGCGCACGAGTCGTTCGACGGGGCACTCGTGGTCAAGACGATGGGCCGCGAGCAGGCCGAGGCGGACCGGTTCCGCGGCATCTCCGAGGACCTTCGCGACAAGATGATCCGCGTCGGTCGGTTGCGGGCCTTCTTCGATCCGGTGATCGAGGCGCTGCCGAACATCGCGATCCTGTTGGTGTTGTTCGTCGGCGCCTACCGGGTCCGGGCCGGTGCGTTGACCCCCGGTGACCTGGTGTTGTTCGCCTACCTGTTCCGGCTCGTGGCGCTACCGATGCGCGTGTTCGGGTGGCTGCTGGGTGAACTCCCGCGGGCGGTCGTCGGCTGGGACCGCGTCTCTCGGGTCCTCAACGAGACCGGGGAGATGGTCTACGGCCGTGCCCCTGCGGAGGGTGAGGGCGGCGCCGCCACGCAGCTCGACGAGGTCCGGTTCCGGCATCCCATGGCCGAACGCGGCGACCTCGCCGGCCCGGATGCCGCCGGACCTCGCCACCGCACGGCCGCGACCGGCTCGGGCCCACCGGCCAGCGGCTCGGCGCTGGCCACCGCCGACCAGGACGGTGGTTCCGCGCCCGGCTTCGAGGGCTTCGCGGGGGACGAGGCCGACCCGCAGCGTCGCGGGATCGAGTCGGTCTCCTTCGATGTCCCGGCCGGGCGAACGATCGCCCTGGTGGGCGCGACCGGGTCGGGCAAGTCGACGGTCGCGTCGCTGCTGGTGCGGCTGTTCGACCCCGACCACGGCAGCATCACCTTCGACGGTCGCGAGCTGTCGGAACTCGATCGTGACCAGCTGGCCGCCAACGTGGCGATCGTCTTCCAGGAGGCGTTCCTGTTCGACGACACGGTGCGCGACAACATCACCCTCGGGCGGGACCTGCCTGACGCGGACGTGGAAGCCGCCGCGCGCCTGGCCCAGGCCCACGGCTTCATCACCGAGCTGGAGCAGGGCTACGACACGCCCGTCGGTGAGCGCGGTGCGACCCTCTCCGGCGGCCAGCGGCAACGCATCGCCCTGGCGCGCGCGATCGTGCGCAAGCCCCGGTTGCTGGTGCTCGACGATGCCACCTCGGCGGTCGACCCGTCCGTGGAGTCCGACATCCTGCGCGGGCTGGCGGACTCCGACCTGCCCTCGACCGTCATCGTCGTCGCCTACCGCAAGGGCTCGATCGCGCTGGCCGACGAGGTGGTGTTCCTGCGCGAGGGGCAGGTCGCGGCGCGTGGCTCGCACGAGCGGTTGCTCGAGGAGGAGCCGAGCTACGCCAACCTGGTGACCGCCTACGAACGTGACGCGGCCGAGCGCGATGCGATGGCCGCCGGTCAGGATCCCCGGGGGATCGGCCCATGAGCACCGCCACGGCGCCTCCGACCACCGACGATCCGGTCCCCAGCGAGGGAGCGTGGCGCACCGTCGTGCGCGGCATCAGCCTCTCGCCGGAGCTGCGGGTCGGCCTGCCGGTGACGGCGCTGCTGGCGTTGCTCGCCACCGCCGGCCGGGCGATCGTGCCCATCGCGGTGCAGATGACGATCGACGACGGGCTGCAGGGCGGCGCCGGGGTCCAGGTGCAGACGGTCCTGTCGATCGTCGCGTTCGCCGCGGTCGCGGTGCTGTTGACCGCGGTGTGCTCCGGTGCGATGAACTACCGGCTGGCTGCCGTGGTCGAGACGGCCCTGTCGTCCCTGCGCGTCCGTGCGTTCCGCCACATCCATGACCTGTCGATGCTGCACCAGGCGGCCCAGCAACGTGGCGGGTTGGTGTCGCGCGTCACCAGCGACATCGACGAGGTCAGCCGCTTCATGCAGTGGGCGGGGCTGAACCTCATCACCGCCATCGGGCAGCTGACGATCGCCACGGTCGTGATGCTCGTCTACTCCTGGCGGCTCACCCTGATCGTGCTGGTGGTGTTCGTCCCGTTCGTCTTCGGGGCGCGCTGGTTCCAGAAGCGGCTCACCCGCGCCTACCTGAAGGTCCGCGAGCGCATCGGCCGGCTGCTCGGCGTCGTCGCGGAGACGGTCGTCGGCGCTCCGGTGGTCAAGGCCTACGGCATCGAGCCGCGCACCCAGGACCGGCTCGACCACGCGATCGAGGAGCACCGCAGCGCGGCGGTCCGCGCCGGCGGCCTGTCCTCGTTCTTCTCCGCGACCGGGGAGATCTTCGGTGCGGTCGCCACCGCCGCGGCGGTGGTCGGCGGGGTCATGCTCGGGGTCGACGATCAGGTCACCCCCGGGATGGTGCTCGCCTTCCTGTTCCTCATCGCGCTGTTCATCGAACCCGTCCTGGTCGCTGCCGAGGTCATCAACGAGGGTCAGAACGCGGTCGCCGGCTGGCGTCGCGTCCTGGACATCCTGGACGTCGAGCCGGACGTGGAAGATCCGGGCGACGACGGTCTGGAGCTCCCGGACGAGCCCATCGGCATCCGGTTCGACCACGTGTCGTTCCGCTACCCCAAACCGGGCCAGTCGGCCCGGGAAGCCTCGGGCCCGATCGTGCTCGACGACGTGGACGTGACGATCGAACCGCGGACCAAGGTGGCCGTCGTCGGCGAGACCGGCTCCGGCAAGACCACCTTCGCGAAGCTGCTGACCCGCCTGATGGACCCCGTGGACGGGCGCATCCTGCTGGCGGACACCCCGGTCGACCAGGTCCGGTTCGACTCGCTGCGCTCGCGCGTCGTGATGGTCCCGCAGGACGGTGCGTTGTTCGACGGCACGATCGGCGACAACGTGCGGATGGGGCGGCCGGACGCGTCCGAGCACGACCTGCAGCTGGCGTTCCTCGAGCTGGGGCTGTCCGACTGGCTCGAGGAGCTGCCGCAGCACCTCGACACCCGGACGGGCGAGCGTGGCGGGTCGCTGTCCGCCGGTGAACGGCAGCTGGTCGCGCTCGCACGCGCGTACGTGGCCAACCCGGACCTGCTCGTGCTGGACGAAGCGACCTCCGCGGTGGATCCGGCCACCGAGCTGCGCCTGCAACGTGCACTGGCGGGCCTGACCTCCGGTCGCACCACGGTCACCATCGCCCACCGGCTGTCGACCGCGGAGACGGCCGACGAGGTGCTGGTCTTCGACGGCGGGCAGCTGGTCCAACGCGGGGCCCACGCCGACCTCGTGGCGCAGGGTGGGGTGTACGGACGTCTCCATGCCAGTTGGACCCTCGGCGTCGGCCGCGACGGCTAGCCACCACGTAGGCTCGGGGTCCGACCCGGCCAGGAGGCCAGCTGCGTGAGCGTCTCGCTGACGATCCCGGAAGCGGACAGCACGATCCCGCCGACCCCGACCGACGCGATCGACGCGTCGCTGGCGACGTTGCGGGCAGGTGCTGCCCAGTGGTGCGCGACGGACGTGCTGGCCCGCGTGGAGCTGCTCCGATCGCTGATCGACAGCACCCTGGACGCGGCACCGGCCTGGGTGACGGCGGCGGCCGCCGCCAAGGGCATCCGCCGCGACTCGCCGCTGATGGGCGAGGACTGGGGCAGCGGCCCCGCGACGACCGTCCGCAACCTCGCGTTGCTGGAGTCGACGCTGATCGACATCGCCGCGACCGGGCGGCCCCAGCCGAAGGCGGTCCGCACGGCGGCGGACGGGCAGGTCGCGGTCGACGTCATGCCGGCCGACCGGATCGACCCGCTGCTGTTCGCCGGGTTCACCGCGGAGGCCCGGCTCGACCGGTCGGTGACCGAGGAGCAGGCGTACGAGCGGATGGGCCGGATCTACCGCCCCGACCACGTCAAGGAGCCGGGGGTCGCGCTGGTGCTCGGAGCCGGCAACGTGTCGTCGATCGGTCCGATGGACGCGCTGTACCAGCTGTTCGCGCTCGACCGGGTCGTGCTGCTGAAACTGAACCCGGTCAACGCGCACCTCGGGCCCCACATCGCCGCAGCGTTCGCGCCGCTGGTGGATGCCGGCTTCCTGCGCCTGGCCTACGGCGGAGCCGACGTCGGGGCGTACCTGACCGACCACGACGAGGTGGATGCGATCCACGTCACCGGGTCGGAGGCGACCTACGAGGGAATCGTGTTCGGGACCGGGGAGGACGGCGCCCGACGCAAGCGTGAGCGTGCGCCACGGATGGACACGCCGGTCAGCGCCGAACTGGGCAACGTCACACCGGTCATCGTGGTGCCGGGTCCCTGGTCCGACCGGGATCTGCGCTTCCACGGGGACAACATCGCGTCGATGCTGGCCAACAACGGCGGCTTCAACTGCGTCGCGTCGCGGATGATCGTCCAGCACCGAGCGTGGGCGAAGCGGCAGCCGCTGCTCGACGAGGTCCGTCGGTCGTTGCGCGAGGCGGAACCGCGCGAGCCCTACTACCCGGGAGCGCGGGAGCGGTGGGAGCGGTTCACCGACGCGCACAAGCAGGCGGAGTGGTTCGGTGAGGAGCGCGACGACGCGGTCCCGTTCACGTTGCTCCCCGAGCTCGACCCTGGGGACGCCGACGACATCGCGTTCCGGGAGGAAGCGTTCTGCGGGGTCATGGGCGAGGTCGGGTTGGACGCGCCCCGGTCGGCGGCGGACTTCCTCGATGCCGCGGTGGCGTTCTGTAACGAGCAGCTCTGGGG
>SKNP01000141.1 GCA_007120485.1 Nitriliruptoraceae bacterium | reverse complement strand
GGGATGCTGCCCTGCTCGAGGTCGTGCACGTGGGATGAGACCTCCTCCAGGACCCGGGGGAGCACCTGCCTCGCGGCCAGGCAGGTGTGGAGCCGGTCCTGCACGTGGGCCGCGTGCTCGGTGTCGCCTTCTTCGGCGAGCGCCTTGGCGTAGTCGTCCGCGTGTTCCTTGAACGGGATGTGGCCGAAGGCGTCGGCGGACGCATCCACGTCAGCGAGCAACGCTTCGTCCATCAACCGCCTCGCGGACGCTGGATCCGGTTCGATCTGTCGGAACTCGGCGGTGGTCTCGCCCAGCGTCCGGCCCTCGGCGTCGTCCGGGACGGTCAGCACCTTTCCGCGGCGGAGCAGGGGAGCGGCCAGCGCGTGAGCGGCATGGAACGCGGCCGGGTTCTCCGGGCAGCGTTCACGCAGGTCGGTGAGTACGTCGTTGCCGTGCGTCAGCACGCGGCTTCCGTCGAAGGCGAGGATGCGTCCGACGTCCGCGTCGAAGTACTCCTGGGCGACGTCCTCCTCGTCGTAGCTGCGAGGGGGCGCGACGCGGAAGGGCAGCTGGTTGGAGATCAGGTCCATGTCGTCGAGGTGGACGGCGACCTGCGCGACGTAGCGGCCGGGTTCGCTGACGTCCCAGCCTTCGACCCCGGCTGAGGGCTCCAGCGCGGCGTAGAGCGACTCACCCGGCTGCAGCACGGTCGGCTGCGGTGCTAGGCAGTAGCGAGCGAACGGCAGGTACAGCCGGGCGGGATCACGCTCACGCTTGGTGATGAGCGTCACCGAGTCCAGGCTGTGCAGTCGTGCCGCATCGACGATGACCGGTACTTCGCCGCTGTTCCTCAGCTTCAGTTCGACGTTGAGCGGCTCCAGGAACGCGAGGCGGGGCCGTTCGCGGTGCATGCGCACCTCCAGCGTCAGTGGACTGCCGACCTGCCTGGCGGCCTGCTCGAACCCGTGGTTGTCGAACCAGTCGGCGTTGCCCATCTGCACGAAGCGCTCCGGCGCGTGCCGCATGAAGAGCAACTCGGCGTCGCTGAACCGGTAGTCGAAGTCGGCGAAGAACGCCTGTTGTCCGCCGGCCACGAAGTACGGGTAGTTCATGAAGCTCCGGGCCTCGGGCTCGTTCGCGAGCGCAACCCACGGCGTGCCCAGGCTCTTCTGCCACGAGTGCGCGAGGTTGAACGCGTGCCCCATCTCATGGACGGCGGTCCAGAAGCGCATCCGCCGCACCCAGGCGGCAGGGTTGGCTTCACCGGCTGGAGCCTGCGAGATGAACGAGTCGATGAAGACGGCCGTGCCCTGACGGTGGTTCGGTCCGATCGAGTCGAACATGATCCCACCGAGGCTCGTGCCCATGTCGTGGCGACCGGCGAACAACGTCCACAGTGACCACTGCGGCTTGTTCGCGAACCTCGACCAGTGCACCTGCATCGCGTCGTGCATCTCCTGGTTGGACCAGGTCTGGTTGGGGCCCGCCGCCGCGAGCGGGATGATCGAATCGCCGCCGGACCTGGACACGTCGAAGCCCGCGCGCTCGAAGACCCGATCCAGGGTGAGCGTCTCGTTGGGGAGGTTGGCCGGACGGTTGGGATGGTCGTGGGTCTTGAAGTTCTCCGCGGGCAACGTGCCCTGGACGCTGTCGACCTCGATCTCGAACGGTCGGAAGGAGCGCGACACGAAGGCGTAGGTGCGCGTCGTCTTGGTGCCGGCCCCGCTGAAGGTGGCCGTAGCCCGTTGCTGGCCGGGGAACCGGCTTCGTGAGGCGTTGATGCGCACGGAGGTGTGTGGCAGCAGGTTCACGTCACCGTGCTTGTAGAAGATGTCGCCCTGGTAGGTGTTCGGACCGACCTGGGTGAGGTTCGCGATCCAGTGGATGTGGCCAGCGAGCCAGGTCCGGATCTCGCCGCTGGCGATCATCTGCGGGTACAGACCGTCGACGTCGAGTCTCAGGTCCTCGCCGATGATCCGACGGACGGGGATCGGCTTGAACGGCTGAGGTACGGGACGGAGCGCCTCCGAGCTCGCAACGTCGCCGTTGTCCGCGGCTCCTGAGCCGTTCGTGTCGGCGTCACCGCCCTCGTCCGTGACGAGATCCGCGGTCGCCGTCGGGGGGTGGCCGAGGGGCTGGAGCCGCTGTTGGGAGCGGTACAACCCGCTGGTGATCAAGAAGGGCAGCGGTGAGATGGGCGGTCGGGTCGGTTGGGGAGTGAGCAGCGCCGCGTCCTCGGCATCCGGGAGGTCGAGAACGCTGACGTCCTCGGTGGTCCCCTCAGCCTGGTGGGTCGCGGGTCTCGACCCGGTGCCTGTGCCTTCATCTGCGAGCGTGGAGCCTTCCATGATGGCGACCTTCTGTTCGTCGTCGACGCGCGACGATGGAGGCGACGCCGGAGACGTCGCGTCGTGATGGGCGATCCTCGGGTGGACGACGGCGTCGGAGACGTGATCTCCAGCGCAGGTCATCCACGGTGGTGTGCGACGTGGGGTGGATGTGTGGCATCCGACCGGGCGTCACAGGTAGCCGAACGGCTCGAGGGAGTCCCGCCAGACCGCGGCGGCGTCGTCCACGGAGATGCCGACCCACAACGGTCCGCGCGCCTCCACGGTGTGCTCTGACCGGATCCCTCGATGCGGGATCTCGAGTTCGATGGTGTGGTAGCCGGAGGGGACCGCGACGTCGAACGAGGTCGCGAAACTGATCTCCCATGCGGTTCGTGCCTCGGTCCGCGCGATCTCGTCACCGTCGACGCGGACCACCACTTCCTCGCCGGTGAACCCGTCCTGCAGGGCGATGCTCAACGGCACGGAACCGGCGCCCCCTTGGGCTGCCTCGTGAGGGCCTGTGCTCGGGTGGCTCATGGCTCCCTCTTGCGTTCACGGGTCCGATCGCGCAGACGAGGGAGACGCCCGGTGATCGGGCTCGCCCGGTCCGATGGCGGCGACCGACCGCGAGCACCCTCAGCGACCCGCGTCCGAGCCACCTGCGTCGTGGGACGTCGTCGGATCATCTCGCTGCCTTGACCGCGTCCGATCCGGAGTTCGAACTCAGCCTGCTTGCACCATCCGCCGGGGCTGCTCGACTGTCAAGGCAGAAGACGGCCCCGTACCGTGCCGATGGACCATCGCTAGACGAGCGTCGCCGAACGCCGCCAACGAGGGTGTGCGTCCAGCTGTTCGTACGTCGTCGCGGCGGCACGGCGCATGGCGTCGGCCTCATCGTGCTGGCCGGTCGCCATGCGACGACGCGACCATCCAAGCCAGGTCTCGGCGCGCCGCCACGGCAGCCGGTAGCGGGTGAACACCTGCAGCGCTCGGTCGTACCGTTGCTCGGCGAGCTCGACCTCACCGCGGGTTGCGGCGACCTCGGCGTGGGCGAGTTCGACGTTGCCGACCTGGCCACGCCAGTCCTCACCGGCAGCCAGGATCCGATCAGCGTGGGCGAGGTGCTCGCTCGCGCCGTCGACGTCGCCGGCGATCGCGAACTGTCGCGCGAGCTCGGCGCGGACCATCAGTTCGGCCGGCAGGTGGGGACCGCCGAGCGCGATCGTCAGGCCATGCCGCAGGGCGGTGAGGGCGTCGTCGATGTGGCCGAGCAGGCCGCGGGCCTGCCCGAGCCAGTAGGCGTTCAGCGCGGCGTTCAGTAGGTCGCCGTTGCCGAGGTCATGATCGAGCGCATCGGCCCACGAGCTCTCGACGGTCTCCCAATCACCCTCCAACAGCAGGAGGAGTCGCCCGCTCACGGCATCCTCGGGCAGCTGGTTCGCGAGATCGCGCGTGACGTCGAGCCGTCCCATGGTCGCCAGCGCGTAGACGAGCTGATCGGTGACCCCTTCCTGGGCACGTGCGATCGTGTGGAACCCCGGCTGGGCGAGCGCTCGCCGCGACCAGGCCTCGCTCGTCACCGGGTCGAGGAGGTAGACGTTGTTCGCCAGCGCAGGTGCGGTCACGGTCTCCCAGCCCAGGTGGGGATCGCCGAGCTCCTGCGCCGTCGCCCACGCTTCATCGACGAGCGCGTGCGCCGCCGCGAGCTCACCGCGGTGGAACCAGTGGGACGCCTGCGTCGCGCGCACCGTGGCGACCAGGTCGCGTCGTCCCATCCGTTCGGCGAGGTCCACCGCCCGGGCGGAAGCGGCACAACCCGGTTCGGTCTGCAGACCGAACAGCGTCGCCAGCGCCTTCCCGAAGTGCACCTCGAACGCCGCCGCACCCTCGGTGAGGACGGGTTCCGCGGCGGCGAACCGCTCGAGCGCCCGCGGGATGTCCATCACGCTGTGGTGCATCGACAGCAGATGACCGAGGCGGCTGTGCACCGACGCGACGGCGGTCTGGTCACCGGTCGCGCGGTAGAGATCCAGGGCCGCGTCGAGGTGGTCGATCGCGCGGCCGTAGTCGATGCTCGACCTGCGCAGCATCTCCGCGGCGCGTACCCCGGCATCGCCGCGCTGACCGGGGGGAGCGCCGGCATGTTCCAGGATGGCGACCGCTGCCTCGGCGTGGCCGACGGCTTCCTCCCAGGCGTACACCTGCGCCGCCTCGTCGGCGGCACGGAGGCTCAGGCTGGCGGTGCGCTCCCGGTCGACGAGCGAGCCGGCAGCGCGCAGGTGGGCCGCGACCGCGGCCACGTCAGCAGGTCGGTGTAGCCCGCCGGCCTCCAGGGCGTCCGCGGCACGTCGGTGGAGACGTTGCCGTAGCGGGGCGGGAAGGTCGGAGTGGACGGCTTGGCGCATGAGCCCGTGACGGAAGGTGTAGGTGACCTCCCACGAGGGGTCGGTCTCCACCAGCCACCCCGACCGGATCGCTTCCTCCAGGGCCTCGGCGACCTCGGTGGCAGTCCGGTCCGAGACCTGGGCGAGTAGTCCGAGGTCGGCCGCACGTCCGAGGACCGCGAGGCAGCCGATGACGTCCTGCGCCGTCGCTGACAGCACCCCGAGACGCCCACGGAGGACGTCCTGCACGCTGTGGGGCACCCGATGCGCATCGTGGGTGTCTCCGGTGCCGTCGTGGTCGAAGAGCTCGCGGACCACCTCGCTGGCGAAGAACGGGTTCCCTCCCGTGGAGGACCACAAGGTCTGGATGAGGTCGGTGGGGGCCTCCTCGCCGGTCCAGGTCGCCACGAGTTCGGCGAGGTCGCGCTCGCCGAGAGGGGCGAGGGCCAAGCGATCGGTGACACCCCGCCCCTCGAGGTCGGTGAGCAGCTCCAAGAGCGGCGCGTGTCGGTTGCCCGGTGGGTCCCGGAAACAGATCACCAGCAGCACCCGTTCCGGGAGATCCCGGGCGAGATGGCGCAGCAGCCGCGAACTCGCTTGGTCGATGCACTCCGCCTCCTCGATGACGAGGATCACCGGCACCCTGCTGGCCATCCGGGCGACCAGTTGGCCGATGGCGCCGAGCAGAGCAGCGCGCTGCGATTCGGCGTCCTCATGTTCCGAGGTGTCCGAAGGTCGGGGTGCCGTGCGGCCGTCGAGCAACGGCGCGAGCCGATCACGGACGTCCTCGGCGAGTCCGGTCAACGCGTCCTCAGCCTCGGGACGGCGATGCAGGGCATCGGTGACCGGCTGGTAGGGGATCAGGGCCGCCTGCTCGCACCGACCGACGAGCACGCTGGCTCCGTCGGCGGCACCGGCAGCCAGGTCCGCGACCAGGCGGGTCTTGCCGACCCCCACCTCGCCGGAGATCAGTGCCACGCGGCGGGCACCAGCGCGTACCTCCTGCCACATCCGGCGCAGCTGTTCGAGCTCAGAGGTCCGACCGACCATGGGCACGCGGCGGACGACATCCAGCAGGGCATCGGGTGGCGCAGGACCACGCCTAGGCGACGGATGGTCGATCTGCGTGGGCGGCGAGGTGTCGCTGCCGGCCGTGAGCGTCAGGCCAGGATCGTGCCGCAGGATCGCGGTCTCCAGATCCGTCAGCGCCTGCCCCGGCGTGAGGCCCAGCTCCTCGTGGAGGTGCGTCCGCAAGGAGCGGAGCGCCTCCAGGGCATCGGCCTGCCGGCCAGACCGGTACAGCGCGAGTACGAGGCGGCTCCACAGGTGCTCCCGGAGCGGGTGAGCGTCGACGAGCGTCTCGAGTTCGGCGATGAGCTCCCGGTGGCTCCCCAGGGCCAGATCCGCATCGATGCGGGCCTCCATCGCGACCAGCCGGAGCTCCTCGAGCCGTGCGGTCGTCGCTTCGGCGAACCGCGGTGCACCGAGATCCTCGAGGACCGGACCACGCCAGAACCCCAGCGCCTCCCGCAGCTGCCGTGCCGCGCGCTCCACATCCCCGAGTTCGAGCGCGGTCCTCCCCTCGCCGACGAGACGCTCGAAACGGTTGGCGTC
>SKNP01000202.1 GCA_007120485.1 Nitriliruptoraceae bacterium | reverse complement strand
TGGAGGCGGTCGTCGACCGGTTCGGTGGTGGTCCCGTCGGGCTGTCCACGTTGGCGACCACGGTGGCCGAGGAGTCCGACACCCTCGAGGACGCGGTCGAGCCGTTCCTGCTGCGGTGTGGCCTGTTGCAACGCACGCCACGCGGACGGGTCGCTACGGCCGGTGCCTTCGCGCACCTCGGCCGGGCGGTCCCGACCGCCGGTTCGGTGGTGCCGCCGCGCACCCCCGGTGCGGTCCCGTTGTTCGACGACGCCGACGACGACCCACCTCGCTGACGACCACCTACCTCGCGCTCGACCACGCCGAGGTAGCGTTGCCCGGTCCGGGGCCGTGCGTCCGGTCGCGACGGAGGGTCGTGCGTGCAGGTCGAGTTGCCCGTCGATCCGCTCATCCTGCTGGGCGCGGCGCTGCTGTTCGGTGCGGTCCTCACCGCGGCGTTCGCGGCCCGGCCCAGGAGCCGTTTCCGCGTGCCCGGTGCGCTGCTGTTCCTGGGCATCGGCATGGCGGTCGGCGACGACGGGTTGGGGCTGATCCAGCTCGCTGACGCCGACCTCGTCCGTGACCTCGGGGTCGTCGCACTGCTGTTCATCCTGTTCGAAGGCGGGCTCACCACCAAGCCGACCGACCTGCGGCTGGCCGCGCTCCCCGGGTTGCTGCTGTCGACCGTCGGGGTCGTGGTGACCGCGGGCATCACCGCGGCGGGCGTGTGGCTCCTGCTGGACGTCGACCTGCTGACCGCTGGCTTGATCGGCGCCGTGGTGGCGTCGACGGACGCCGCGGCGGTGTTCTCCATGATGCGCACCACCCCGCTGCCGCGACGCGTCTCCGCCCTGCTGCGGATCGAGTCCGGGGCCAACGACCCCATCGCGGTCATGTTGACCGTCGGGTTGCTGGCGACCTACGAGGGGGCGGCGTCCGGACCCATCGACTGGGCGATCTTCGCGGCGGTCCAACTGCTCGGCGGCGGGCTGGTCGGCGCCGCCATCGGGGTGGCGGGGGTCTGGGTGCTCCGCCACATCCACCTCGGCGTCGAGGGGTTGTACCCGGTCCTGGCGGCCGCGGTCGGTGGCATCGCGTACGGAGCGGCCGCGACGATCGGTGCGTCGGGGTTCGTGGCGGTGTACGTCGCGGGGCTGGCGATCGGGTCGTTCGTCCCGCGCCGGCGCCGGTCGGTGCTCGGCTTCCACGAGGCTCTCGCCAACGCGGCCGAGGTGGGGTTGTTCCTGCTACTCGGCCTGCTGGTGTTCCCCTCCCGGCTGCCCGAGGTCACCCTCGCGGCACTGGCGGTGACGGGCCTGCTGATCGTGGTCGCCCGTCCAGCGGCCGTGGCGCTGTGCACGCTCGGCGCGCGCGTGCCGTGGCGCGAACAGGCCGTGATCGGCTGGGCCGGGCTGCGCGGCGCGGTGCCGATCGTGCTGGCGACCTTCCCCTACACCGCCGGGTTGCCAGCCGGGGAAGCCATCTTCGACGTCGTGTTCTTCGTCGTCCTCGTCTCCGTGCTGGTGCAGGGCACGACGCTACTGCCGCTGGTGCGGTGGCTCGGCCTGGAGGAGCGACGCCCGGCGTGGGCACCGGTCGCCGAAGCCCTGCCGATCGACGGGGTCGATATCGACCTGGTCGAACTGGTGGTCTCCGAGGACCTCCCCCTGGTGGACCGTCAGCTGCGCGAGCTCGGCCGCCCCGCACGGACGCAGGTGACCGCGATCGTCCGCGACCACGAGGTCCTGATCCCCGGTGGGGACACCCGGCTGCGGGCCGGTGACGTCCTCCTGCTGACGACCCAGGGTGAGGAGGACGCCCTCGCCCGGGTCACCGCCTGGGCCCGCGGTGAGGGAGCCACGTACGGTCGGGACGATCCGGACGGGCTGGCTGATGGCTATCCCGGGCCGGGCCGCTAGCATGCTCGCCGTCACCCGCCCTCGGCGGGTGTGATCACACCTGCGAGCGGTGCTGATCGGTGATCCGCGGTGCCGTACGGTGCGCGGACGTCTCGTCCGCGGTTCCGCGGTCGGGGCCCGGTCCCCGGCGCCGGGGACCACGGTCGGCGACGACCAGCCGGCGACAGACGTAGCGAACACCTCGCTCGACGCCCGCCGTTCAGCGGTCCGGTCATCCGGCACCGTGTGCAGCAAGTACCCGCCCCTCGGCCCTGCGAGCGCGTGCTCACAGCGGTCACGCCTCGATACGCAAAGGACGCGACGACGTGGAAGAACTCGGAGGGCTGCTCCTACCCCTGGTGTTCCTGGTCATCCTCTACGTGCTCCTGATCCGCCCGCAGCAGAAGCGGCGCAAGGAACACCAGCGGATGGTCCAGGAGGTCTCCGTCGGCGATGACATCGTCACGATCGGCGGACTGCACGGCCGGATCCTCGCGCTCGGTGACGACACGATGGACATCGCCGTGGACGCCGACGAGGACGTGGTGATGCGCTACGAGCGCAGTTCGCTCGGCCGCATCGTCGCCGATGAACCGGCCGACGAGTCGGCGGACGAGTGAGCCAGGATCGCGACCCCCGTCCGACCCCGCCGGGGGAGGACACCGTCGACCCCGCCGCTGCTCGGCGGGCTGACGCGGCCGTACCGGACGACCTCGACGTCGCACCGGAGCGCGCGTCACGGACCGACGATCCGGACGGGGAGCCGCTTGAGCCGGCTGACATCGAACCGACCGACGGCGGTCCCGACGCCGACGACCCGGCGCCGTCCGCGCTGACCGACCCGGCCACCGCGATCCGCGGGTCCGCGGAAGCGGCGTTGTTGCGCGGCATCGACGCCGCGGACGCCGTCGAGGAGGCCCGGGAGGTCGCGCTCGACGCGGAGGCCCGTACGGGCAGCCACGTGGACGTGCTGACCCGGCTCCAGCAGGACGAGGTCGTCAGCGCCTTCATCAAGCTCTCGGACCAGTTCCTCGGCTCCCTCGGGTTCACCGAGCACGGGTTCCGGCACGCCAACCTGGTCGGACGCATCGCCCACAACGTGCTGCACCACCTCGGCGCCGACGGCGAACTGTCGGAACTGGCGGCGATCGCCGGGTACCTCCACGACGTCGGCAACGTCGTCACCCGCGCCAACCACGGCATCTCCGGCGCGTGGATCGCCTACGACGCCCTGCGGCGCATCGAGGTCGACCCCTACCGCATCGGTCTGGTGCTGTCGGCGGTCGGCAACCACGAGGAACAGTACGGCTCGGCCATCGGGCCGGTCGGGGCGGCGGTGATCCTGGCCGACAAGTCGGACGTGCACCGCAGCCGGGTGCGCAAGGGCGCGGACACCGCGACCGACATCCACGACCGCGTGAACGACGCCGTGACCCACTCGTTCCTGCGCGTCGATGCGGAGGCCGCCACCATCACCCTGGAGTTGGAGCTCGACACCGAGCGATCCACGGTCATCGAGTACTTCGAGATCTTCCTGGATCGCATGGTCATGTGCCGCCGAGCGGCACGGACCCTCGGCTGCGAGTTCCGCATCACCGCGAACGGCGTCCCGCTCGGCTGAGCCGACGGGAAGCGAGGACTGCTCAACGTGGACAAGCGCCCCATCGTCGCCAGCCTGGCGGTCGTGCTCCTGCTGACCATCGCGGCGAGCACCTTCCTCGGGCTGGGCTTCCGTCCCAACCTCGGCCTGGACCTCCAGGGCGGGATCAGCGCGATCTACACCCCGCAGCTGCCGGAGGGCGAGGAGGAGCCCGAGGACTTCGACGAGATCCTCGACGAGACGATCGAGGTGATCCGCGAGCGGGTCGACTCGCTCGGCGTCGCGGAACCGGAGATCTCCCGCTCGGGTGACGACGTCCAGGTGCAGCTGCCCGGCATCGCCGACGCCGACCGGGTCCAGGAGATCATCGGCACCACCGCGCAGCTGTCGTTCCGCCGGGTCGTGGAGGAGATCCCGCCCGGACACGAGCGCTACGACGAAGGGCCAGACTGCGACGCGCCGGTCGATGAGCGGGGGGAGCTGTCCGACGACGAGTCGGCGATCCTCTGTGGCTCATCGGACGAGACGATCCCCGACCCCGACACCGGTGAAGAAGCCCGCATCAAGTACGAGGTGGGTCCCGCGGAGTTGACCGGAAGCCAGGTCGACGATGCGTTCACCCAGGTCGGGCAGGGCCAGGAGGCCTTCAACGTCGGGCTGTCGCTCGACAGCCAGGGTGCGGAGGCGTTCGCCGAGGTGACCTCGGATCTGGCCTGCGAACGCGATGCCGGCCGCGAAGGGCGCTTCGCGATCGTGCTGGATGGGGTCGTGGAGTCGGCCCCCGGGGTCAACCCGGGCGTGGCCTGCGGGGTCGGGATCACCGGCGGCGACGCGACGATCACCACCGGTGCTGGGCTCTCCCGTGATGAACAGGAGGAGGAAGCCGGCGACCTCGCGCTGGTGCTGCGCACCGGTGCGCTGCCGATCTCCCTCGAGGCGTCGACCTTCCAGAACGTCTCGCCGACCCTGGGTGCGGAGTCGCTGCGGTCGGGCATCATCGCCGGGATCATCGGGCTGGTGCTCGTGGCCGGCTGGCTGATCTGGTTCTACCGATGGGTCGGCGTGGTCGCGGTCGCCGAGGTGTCGCTGTACGGGCTGTTCGTGATCGCCGGCATCGCCGCGATGGGCGAGGTCGGCTTCGCACTCACCTTGGCGGGTGTCGCCGGCATCATCGTCTCGATCGGTATCACCGGGGACTCCGCGGTGATCTTCGCCGAACGCATCCGCGACGAGGTCAACCTCGGCAAGACGGTGCGCACCGCCGTGGTCCGGGCCCACCACTCCGCGTGGCGGACCAACCTCACCGGGAACACCGTCACGCTGGCGGCGGCGACGATCCTGTACTTCCTCGCGGTCGGCCCGGTGCGCGGTTTCGCGTTGATGCTGGGCGTCTCCAGCGTGCTCGACCTGCTCATCATGTACTTCTTCGCCCGCCCGGCCGTGTACCTGCTGGCTGACAAGGGCGTCCTGACCCGCAAGAACGTCGGTGCCAGCGATCCCAGCGCCCGTGTGATGGCAGGAGCGCGAGCATGAAGACGCCGACCATCGACTTCGTCGGCCAGACCCGCCGTTGGGCGCTGATCTCCGGCGTGCTGCTGGCGATCGGCCTCCTCGCCCTCGGTGTCCGAGGGCTCGACCTCTCCATCGACTTCGTGGGTGGCAACGCCTACCAACTGGTCGACGTGCGCGAGGACCTGACGTCGAGCGAGCTACGCGCCGCTGCGGAGGACGCCGGCGCGCAGGACGTCGTCGCGCAGCTGCAGACCGATGGGGACATCACCACCGGCGCGGAGGTCCGCACGGAGTCCCTGGAGCCCGCCAGCGAGACCGAGCAGGCCGTTCGCGGCAGCATCGAGGAGGTCTCGCAGGCTTCGGAGATCGGCTTCGATTTCGTCGGGCCGGTCTGGGGGCAACAGATCACACGCCAGGCGCTCGAGGCGCTGATCGTGTTCCTGGTCGTGGTGGTGCTCTACATCACCTTCCGGCTGGAGTTCCGGATGGCGGTCGCCTCCATCGTCGCCCTGGTCCACGACATCACGATCACGATCGGGATCTACGCCCTGGTGGGCTTCAACGTGTCCCCGGCGACCGTGATCGCGTTGCTGACGATCCTCGGCTACTCGCTCTACGACTCCGTGATCGTGTTCGACCGGGTCAAGGAGAACGAGATCAACCTGGGTGACCCGGGCCTGCGGACCTACCCGGAGTTGGTCAACGCGTCCATGAACCAGGTCGTCTACCGCTCGATCAACACCTCGATCACGTCGCTGCTGCCGGTCGGTGCGCTGCTGCTGATCGGGGCGCAGGTCCTCGGCGCGACCACGCTGCAGGACCTGGCGCTGGCGCTGTTCGTCGGCATGGCCGTCGGGGTGTACTCCTCGCTGTTCGTCGCGGGCCCGCTGTTCGCGCAGCTGAAGATCCGCGACGACCGTGAGAAGAAGCGCCTGGCCCGCGTGGCCGCGAAGGAGGCGGAGGAGGCGGAGGAGGCCGAGGCGGGCTCTGCTGCCGGCATGTCCGAGACGCGGGCCGCGGATGCGCCGGTCGACGAGCCAGCTCCGGGCTCACCGGAGGCACGTGCGCCGATCACCACGGAGTACGTCCGCGGTCAGGGCAAGCGCAAGCGCCGTAAGCGCTGACGTGCGGGCGCTCCGGGGCTGTCCGGTGCACGCCGGTACGCTGAGGTCCTGGCACCCAGCGACCTGACAGGGGCCCACCCTGGCTTCCGAGACCACCGGCACGCAGCACGCGCGTGAGCAGCGCTCCGCGCTCCCGCCGCCGCGGCCGACGGGGGTCAAAGGCGTGCTCTCGCGGTTGCCGTTGGTCCAGCGCGAGACGGTCCCGCCGGAGTG
>SKNP01000188.1 GCA_007120485.1 Nitriliruptoraceae bacterium | reverse complement strand
GCCGACCTCGGCGTCGGTCCGCGGCACGGAAGCGGACCCGCGGCCATCGGTGGGCATCCTGCCGGGCTCCTGCGGTGACGTCGGACGGTCGTGGACGAGGCTAGGGGGAGGCCACGGGCTAGGCGCGCGTAGGCCCGCGTAGGGCCCAACGGGCCCAACGGGCCCCGACGACCCAACGGGCCCCGACGACCCAACGGGCCCCGACGACCCAACGGGCCCCGACGACCCGACGACCCAACGGGCCCCGATGACCCTACGGGCCGCGCTCGTGCAGCGCGTCAGCGACATCCACGTTGTAGCGCACGTCCTCCGTGGTGAGCCGCGCCCACGGATCGCCGTCGTCCAACCAGGTCAGGGACGTCTCGACCGGCAGCAGTCGGCCGTCCAGTTCTCCCCACCTGCCGACCTCGTTGATCCAGAGGGTCTTGTCCTCGGCCGCGTCCCCCTTGAACCGCATCGACTCCATCAGTTCCAGCAGGCCGGACCGGGGATCGAACCGGGCGACGAAGACCTCCTCGCCGTCCTCGAAGGGGACGTACAGCAGGGCGGTGTCGTCGTCGACCGGCTCCCACCGCACCCGCGGATCGGTCACCCACACCGACGGCATCCAGACGGTCTCGGCCCACAACCCCAGGTTGGCGCCCTGGTCGATCGCTGGCCCCTCGCTCACACCGAACGGCAGTTCCAGCCGTGCCGTCCCGTCCAGGAACGTCTCGTGCACGGTCAGCATCGGCAGCCCGAAGATGGTGGCCTCGATGTGGTGGCGGTAGTCCTGGCCGCTGACGTGGGTGAACCTCCAACGCACCGGCAACGTCACGCCGCTGACGCGCATCGTTCCCCGGCCGGAGATGATCGCGCTGTCGACGACCGGGAACTCGTCGCCGTACAGCTCCCGGTAGAAGCGCTCCACCGGCGCGGGCAGGTCCTCGGGGATGAGGGCCGTGCGCACCGGGGTCTCGGCCCACGAGACCTCGGGCAAGGCACGCGGCGGAACCCGCAGCCCGACCCAACCGAGCAGGACCACCAACACCAGGCTGCCGATCGCCGCCAACAGGACCTTCATCACCACGACCTCCCGACACCCCAGCATCCGACCGTTGCGGCAACCTTGAGCAGGGCCGAAGGGCTCGGAATCGGACGGACCGCATCCAGCTGGACCGACCTCTACGCTCGACGACGGTCGCGGGCACCCGAGCGCGGCACGCCACTGACCGGGTGCGACCGGGCCGAGCCGACCCGCCCGTCCCGACGGAAGGCCCCCTGTGCGCTGGTGGCAGTCGGTGCTGGCCCGGGTCGGGGTACGCACCGCGATCGGCCGGGACGCACTGCTGGCCGCGTTGGTGATCGGGCTCGGGCTGACCAACCTCGTGCTGTTCCTCGACGTTGCGGGGACCGCCGGGGTGATCGATGACCCCCGGACGGGTCGGCTCACCGTGGCCGTGGCCCTGGTCCTGCTCGAAGGCGCACCGCTGATCGCACGCCGGCGCACCCCCACCTTGGCGTTCACGCTGACGGCGCTGGCCATCCCGATCTGGTACCTGCAGCCAGAGCCGCTGACCAACATCGGACTCGGCCAAGCCATCGCGGCTTACAGCCTCGGCGCGTACCGCTCACGTCGCATCGCGTTGACCGCCGGCGGCCTCACGATCGGCCTCCTCGCCCTGCTCGTCCTGCTGGCATCGCCACCGGGCTACGACCGCGCCCAGCCGGAGCTGTCGATCAGCCCGCTCGAGGCGTTCGCCTCGCTGGGGCTGCTCGCGGTCGTACTCCCCGGGCTGCTCGGCGCCTACGTCCAAACCCGACGCGCCTACACCGCCGAACTGGTGGACCGCGCTGAGCGGCTCGCCCGCGAACGCGAGGAACGCGCCCGCCGCGCCGTCATCGACGAGCGCACCCGCATCGCTCGCGAGCTCCATGACGAGGCCGCCCATCACCTCTCGGGCATCGTGGTCCAGGCCGGCGCGGCTGAACGGATCGTCGAGGAGGACCCCGACGCCGCCCGTGAAGCACTGCGCTTCATCCGCACCCAGGGCAAGGACACGCTCGACTCGATGCGTCAGCTCATCGGCGTGCTCCGGATCGACCGTGACGCCGACGGCCGCCGCCCCCAACCGACCCTCGCCCGTCTGCCGTCCCTGCTCGACGAGGCCCGGGCCGCCGGAGCCGACGTCACCTGGACCCCTGACGGCCAGCCGCGCCCGCTCCCCCTCACCGTCGACCTCGCCGCCTACCGCACGATCCAGGAGGGCATCAACAACGCGCGCCGCCACGCGCCCGGAGCCCCGATCCACGTCCGGCTGCACTACCTCGACGGCCAGGTGGACGTCGAGGTGATCAACGCAGCGCCGCCCGACGTCGGCGACGCGCCCGCGGGGATCGGCCTCCCCGGCGATCGCGTCGACGGTGGGTACGGGCTCGTCGGGTTGCGCGAACGGGCGGAGTTGGCCGGTGGGCGGTTGCAGGCCGGGCCGACCGACGACGGTGGGTGGCAGCTGCGCGCGTCGTTGCCCACCCCCGACCGCAGCGACGAACCGACCGTTCCACCGCCCGACGGTCTGACCTCGTGACGGAGCCCAGCATGACCGCCGTCACACCGACCGACGCCACACCCACCGATGCCACACCCACCGCCGCCACACCCACCAACGCCACACCCACCGACGCCATACCCACCGACGCCACACCCACCGCCGCCACACCGACCGACGCCACACCGACCGAGGCCACGCCATGGCGATCCGTGTCCTGCTCGCCGACGACCAGGCGCTCGTACGCGCCGGCTTCCGCTCGATCCTCGACCGCGAGGACGACATCGAGGTGGTGGGTGAGGCCGGGGACGGACGGGCCGCGGTCCAGCAGGTCCGCGATCTGCGACCCGACGTGGTGCTGATGGACGTCCGGATGCCCTTCGTCGACGGGATCGACGCGACCCGGGAGCTGCTCGCCGACGACGCGACGGCGCAGGTCGCGGTGCTGGTGGTGACCACGTTCGACCTGGACGAGTACGTCTTCGCCGCCTTCCGGGCAGGTGCGTCCGGGTTCCTGCTCAAGGACCTGGAACCGGACGACCTCATCGACGCGGTGCGGGTCGTCGCACGCGGCGACGGGCTGGCCGCACCGACCGTGACGCGACGGCTGATCGACGAGTTCGCCCGGTCGACGACCACGCCGTCACCGCCGCCGCCCGAGCTCGAGCAGCTGACGGAACGCGAGACCGACGTGCTACGGCTGATCGCGGAGGGACGCTCCAACGCGGAGATCGCGGAGGACCTGGTCGTCAGCCTCGGCACCGTCAAGACGCACGTCGCCAACGTGCTGCGCAAGCTCGACCTCCGTGACCGGGTCCAGGCGGTGGTCTTCGCCTACGAGCACGGGATCGCACGACCCGGCGGACGCTGACCGACGACGGCCGCTCCCCCGGCGACCGCTCGCCCGGCGACCGTTGACCCGCGGAGGCGCCGACCCGCGGAGGGCGGCGACGACCGCCCCTGCCCGCTCACCCCGACTCGGCCCGTCGATGGAGGTCGACGGGCACGGGCGTCGTCCTCGCGACCGAGGACAGGTTGGGCAGTGCTACCGATGGCGACGAACGGCTGGACGGCCACGGTGGGCTCCGTCATCGCGGCCGATGTGCCGCTTCCCCACGCCGCTCGGGCAGCGACCGACGCCGAGGACCCGAGCCCCGATGCCGGCCAGGAGGGCCCACATGCGGATCGACCAGCCACACGTGGCCACACCCCGACCCGTCACCGCACCGGTGATGGACGACACCCGACCTCACCACGACGATCGTCGGCCGCAGGTGGCGGCGACCCGTCGCCTGCTGGCGGGACTGGGCGCGCTGGCGCTGGCCGCCACCAGCCTGGCGCTCCACCCGACCGCCGCTGCGGCCGACCCGACCGACGTTCCCGTCGAGGAGGTGGCCGACGCGATCGACGCGAGCCTGGAGGAGCACCTGGGCGAGGTGCTGCCGGGCGCCACCGTCGCGGTCGTCGCGGACGACGAGGTCATCCTCGCTGAGGGCTACGGCACCTCGGACGTCGACACCGGAGCACCGGTCGATCCCGACCGGACCGCGTTCCACATCGGCTCGACCTCCAAGCCGGTGACCGGTACCGCGGTGATGCAGGGGGTCGAGGACGGGATGCTCGACCTCGACGCGGACGTGAACACCTACCTCGACGACTCGGCCGTGACCATCCCCGACACGTTCGACGAACCGATCACCCTGCGCCACCTCGCGACCCACACCGCCGGGTTCGACGACCCCGCGAACCCCGGTGCAACCACCGATCCGGACGAGGTCGACGGTCTCGAGGACGCGCTCGCCGCCGGGCTACCGGACCGGGTCACGCCGCCGGGCGAGGTGGTGGCGTACTCAAACTTCGGTGCGGCGCTGGCCGGGCACGTCGCCGCGCAGGCCTACGACACGGACTTCGAGACGCTCGTCGACGAGCGCATCTTCCGCCCGCTCGGCATGACCCACAGCGCGTTCGCGCAACCGATCCCCGACGATCATCCGGGCGAGGTCGCCGCTCCCCACGAGTTGACCGGCGATGGGCCCGTCCATGCGGACCGGGCCTACATCGGCTGGCTACCGGCCGGTTCGATGACCGCGACCGCCGCCGACATGGGACGGTTCATGCGCGCGCACCTGGGTGACGGCTCGGTCGACGGCCAGCGGATCCTGGGAACCGGCACGCTCGAGCAGATGCACGAGGTCCACGAAGACCGCCACCCGGCCGTCACCGGCTTCCGGTTCATGTTCATGGACGACGCGCGCGCCGCCGACTCCGCCATCAGCCACGGCGGTGCGACGATGCACGAGACCACGGAGATGGTGCTGCTTCCCGACCATGATCTGGGCGTGTTCGTCTCCTTCAACCTCCGCGACGAAGCCGTCCAGCCGTGGGAGGTCGTCGAGGCGGTCCTCGCCGCCTACGACATCACGCCCGAGACCGGCCCGGACACACCGACCACCGGCGACGACGCCGGCGACCGGGCACAGCGGCTCGACGGCGAGTACGCCGCCGCTGCGATGCCCCAGCACGGGCTGGCCGGCCTGTTCGGAGCGATCGGCTACCAGCGGGTCAGCGCCGACGGTGACGGCCGGCTGACGCTGCCCCACCCGCTCGGTAGCGAGGCCAGCACCTTCGTGGAGGTCGACGAGTACGTCTTCGCGGAGGTCGACGGTCCCGACATGCTCGCCGCGGACGTGGAGGACGGCGAGGTGGTCGCGTTGCACCGTTCCCTGACGCCGCAGGACACGCTCACCCCGACGAGCCGGTTCGAAGGGATGGGCGTCAGTCTGGCGACCCTCGGGCTGCCCCTGGTCGCGTTCGGACTGTCGCTGCTCGGCTGGGCCATCATCGGTGGTGTCCGCGCCTGGCGTCGCCGGACGGCGACATCCGGCGTGACCTCGACCCGGACGAGCGTTGGCCCGGCCCGTGTCGCGCGGTGGTCCGCGGTGGCGCTGTCGTTGACGGTCGTCGCGTTCGCCGGAGCGTTCGCGCTCGGGATGGCGCTCGGCGGCGGTGACCTGGCGTTCGTCGTCGAGCCGTTGCCGCTGCGCTTCGCCGCGGTCCTGAGCTACCTCGTGCCGCTGGCCACGGGCGTCGTGGTCGTCGCCACGCTCCTCGCGTGGCGACGCGCCGGCTGGTCCTGGCCGGTACGCCTCCACCAGAGCGCGGTCGGGCTACTGGGCGTCGCGTTCACCTGGCAGCTGACCTCGCTCGGGGTCCTGGGCGGCTGACGGCGGATCCGGACCGACCGGGCACCGCTCAGGGCTCGTTGCTGGCCTGGGTCGCACCGACGGCGGCCAGTTCCCGCTCCAGGTGGGCGACCCGGGCCAGCAGCGCCTCACGGTGGCCGGAGCCGTGGTGCGGGGGTGCCTCGGCCAGGTAGCGCCGGACCTCGCCGAGTTCGGCGAGGATGACCGGTCGGGGCCGCGGTGTCGGATCGCTCATAGCCCCCAGCATGCCGTCCCGGGCAGCAGGGAGCGAGTCCAGCACGTCGAGGTGGTTCACTCGCCATCCGGGGACGACGAGCATCGACGGAGGTGACCACGGACCGGCCTCAGCGATCGCGGCGCGTCCGGCTGGCGGGGATCCTCGCCATCGCCGTGGTCATCGGCGGCGGGGGCACCCTCGTGTGGCTGCAGCCGACCCCACCGGGCGACTTCTACGCCGGACCGGACGACCTCGCCGACCATGAACCGGGCGACCTGCTGGCCGCCGAACCGTTCGAGCGGGGCCTCCCGGGTCGGGTCGACGGCTGGCGGGTGTTGTACGTGTCCACCGACGCCGACGGCGAACCGGTCGCGGTCAGCGG
>SKNP01000513.1 GCA_007120485.1 Nitriliruptoraceae bacterium | reverse complement strand
CCGAGAGCGGCGGGGTGAAGATGGTCCCGTCGCGGACCACGAAGATGTTCTCGCCCGTGCCTTCGGCGACGAACCCGTCCTCGGAGAGCATGATCGCTTCGTCGTAGCCGGCACGCTGCGCCTCGACCTTGGCCAGCGAGGAGTTGAGGTACTGCCCGTTGGCCTTGCCCGCCGGTGGGATGGTGTTCTTGCCGATGCGGCGGAACGAGCTCATCATCACCCGGACGCCGTTGATCAGCGCGTCCTCACCGAGGTACGCGCCCCACTGCCAGGTCGCGATCGCGGTCTGCGGCGTCGACGGCAGGGGGTTCAAGCCGATCTCGCCGTAGCCGAGGATGATCGTGGGCCGGATGTAGCAGCCCTCCGCATGCCCGTTGACCCGGATCAGTTCCTCGATCGCGGCCGTCAGGTCCTCGACCGACCACGGCGCCTCATCGAGCGGCGGGTAGAGCCGCGCCGAGCGCTTCAGCCGTTCGAGGTGCGGTCGCAGCTGGAACACCGCCGGACCGAGGTCCGTCGGGTAGGCGCGGATGCCCTCGAAGACGCCGTAGCCGTAGTGCAGCGTCGGCGTCAGCACGTGCACCGTGGCGTCGTCCCAGTCGACGAGCGCCCCGTCCATCCAGATCTTGTCGGCCTTCGGGAACGGCATCGTGCTCTCCCTCGATCGCGTTCGACGGGCACCGGCCGTGCGCGGCCGATCAGACCTCAGCGACCAGTTCCGCCAACCGGTCCCCGACGTCCCCCGTGGAGTATCCCACGCCGTCCGGGACCGAGCCGACGCGCTCGCTGAGCAGCGCGCCGACCGCCCGGTCGACACGTGCGGCGGAACGGTGCTCGCCGACGAAGGCCAGGAGCTGCCCCAAGCTCATCACGGCAGCGACCGGGTCGGCACGACCGGTGCCGGCGATGTCCGGCGCGGACCCGTGGACCGGCTCGAACATCGACGGCTTGCGCCGCGTGGGGTCGAGGTTGCCCGAGGCGGCCAGCCCGAGGCCGCCCTGCACCGCGGCACCGAGGTCGGTGATGATGTCGCCGAAGAGGTTCTCGGTGACCACCACGTCGAAGCGTTCCGGCTGGGTGACGAAGTACAGGCAGGCGGCGTCGACGTGCACGTAGTCGCGTTCCACCTTCGGGAACTCCGCCTCGCCGAGCTCCTCGAAGGTCCGCATCCACAGGTCCCCGGCGTAGGTCAGCACGTTGGTCTTGTGGACCAGGGTGAGGTGGTTGCGACGGGTCGTCGCGGCCTCGAACGCGTAGCGCAAGGCCCGTTCCACGCCATGACGGGTGTTGACGCTCTCCTGGGTCGCCACCTCGCTCGGCGTGCCGCGGTAGAGCACCCCGCCCGCGCCGGCGTAGACGCTCTCGGTGTTCTCGCGGACGCACAGCAGGTCACAGCGCTCCGGCGTCAGGCCAGCCACCGGCGAGGTCACCCCCGGGTAGAGCTTCACGGGGCGGAGGTTGATGTACTGGTCGAAGGTGAACCGGATCCTCAGCAGCAGACCGCGCTCGAGGACGCCGGGTGGCACGTCCGGGGTCCCGACCGCACCGAGGTAGATCGCGTCGAAGCTCGCGAGTTCCTCGAGGGTCGCGTCGTCGAGCACCTCGCCGGTCTCGAGGTAGCGGCGGCCACCGAGGTCGTACTCGACGCGTTCGGTCGTGAAGCCGTCGAGCTCCTCGAGCCGATCCAGGACCTTCGTTCCCTCGGCGACGACCTCCGGACCGATGCCATCGCCGCCGACGAGTGCGAGTCGGTGGGCCACGGGAACTCCTGTCGCTGCTTCGAGGTGGAACGGGAGGCGGAACGGGACGACGCGGGCCAGCTGACGCCTGGACGGACGCGAGCGTAGACGCCGTCGGTCGCGCCGCCAGTACCCCTCGGACGTCCCCACCAGGCGTCGTGCGACCGCGGTAGGAGCGACATCGCGGGCTCCCGGGCGGTACTCACCGGGCCGGGCGGTCAGCGGCCATGCAGGTGTCGAGTGTGCACGTGGTCGTCGTCAGCGGGCTTTCGGTGCCCTACGGTTGCACGGTGAGCCGGTCCTGCGATGAGACGTCGCGGGCCCGAGTCGGGACCGACCGGGTGCCACGCACGCGATCGGCGTCACGGATCCGTGTCGCGGCGCAACCCATGGAGGTGGCGCTCGGCACGCACTAGGCTTGAGGTCCAGCAACGGGACAGACCGGCCAACGGCCACCACCAGACGGCCGTGACCGATATCCAGAGCGATGGAGGGGAACGTGAGCGAGGGGCCGAACACGCCACCGCCCGGCGAGCAGCCACCACCACCGGGGCAACAGGGTCAGACGCCGCCGCCGGCGCAGCAGCAGCCGCAGCAGCCGCAGCAACCACAGGCGCCCCAAGCGCCGCAGGCGCAGCCTGGAGGGCAGGGCAGCCCTGGGCCGGGTGACCCGGGTGACCTGATCACCCGCTTCCTCGCCCGGGTGATCGACGGGGTCATCCTCGCGGTCGGGATGACGATCCTGACCACGCTGAGCTTCTTCCTGCCTGGTGGATCGCTCGTGCGCAACGCGTTCACGGCGATCATCTGGACCGCGTTGGCCCTCGGGTACTACGGCTACATGGAGTCCGAGCGCGGCCAGACGGTCGGCAAGATGCTCCTGAAGCTCAAGGTGGTCGGTCCCGACGGAGGCAACCCGACCATGGAACAGGCCGTGAAGCGCAGCTTCTGGTACGGCTTCTACCTGCTCGGGATCATCCCTTTCCTCGGCAACTTCCTGGCGGGGGTGGGCACCTTGGCGGTCACGATCTACGTCGCGGTCACCATCAACAACGACGCGCAGCTCCGGCAAGGGTTCCACGACACCTTCGCTGGCGGCACGCGGGTCATCAAGACCGGCTGACCGTCGACGCACGCACATGAGCACGGGCCACGACCGCCTCGGTCGTGGCCCGTGCTCATGTCTGGCGCCGCGGCGGACCGCGCGGCGGGCGCGGCGCTCAACGCTGCAGCCGTGCCCCGTCCACGTCGGTATCGAAGGCCCCCGTCAACAGCAGGATCCCCTCGACCAGGGCCAGCACGCTCGCCGCCATGGCGAAGAAGAACGGCACGACGAGGATGGCGTAGAGGATCCCTCCGACGGAACTGAGCAGGAAGGCGGCGCCCGCCCCGGTGTAGCCGAGGTAGAAACGATGGACCCCGAGCGATCCCAGCAGGATGGCCAGGACCCCGGCGACGACCGCGCTGCGATACCCCTGCCGACCGATCGGCGGGGTCGTGAGGAAGGTGTAGGTCGGGGTCGGCGAGGGGCGGCCGACGGTGGCTACTCCGACCGGCCGGTGCATCAGGCCGGCTCCGCAGCCCGAACACACGTGCAGGTCGCCTCGGGTGTCCCCAGCGCAGAACCAGCAGTGCTGGACACCGCTGGACGGCTCGCAGCCGCAAGCGAGGCAGACGATGGCCTGCCAGGCGACCTCCGACCCGCAGTGGCGGCAGCGACGTCGCGGCGGTGGGGGGCGTCCGGCGTCTGACCCAGCCGGCTGCGCGTTCGGTGCCGGCGGCAAGGTCATGGCGTACCCCCCGGAAGGGACGACACGGCATCCCCGGCATCCATCGACGAGCTTTCATCGTAGTCTCGACCGCCGCACCGGCCCCGGCACCACGCTCCACGATCGGCGAACGGCCAGATGACGCTCGACAAGCCAGCCCTGCGCCGCACCCTGCTCGACGCCGAGCCGTGGCTGGCCGCCACGGAGGTCGGACCGCAGGCCGTGGACGCCGGTTCGTGCGACGCCTGCGACGACGCGCCCCGGCTGCTGCCGCTGTGCGGTCCCGCGGGGGCCGACGCCGTCTGCCGTCGGTGCGCCCTCGACCTGGGGGACGATGGCTGGTGCGACGGTCACCTCGACGAGGGTCGGGCCGCGCGGCGGTGGGCGACGCAGCTACCTGACCACTGGGGCGATGCGACGGTGCTCTGGTGGGTCGCCACCGGCGAGCTGCGCCTCGAGGCCGTCGCCAACGTCGGCACCGCCGCGCTACCCGCCCCGGTCCAGGCGCTGCTGCCGACGGTCGAGTAGCCCGGTCGGCCCGGGGCGCGGTGTGGGCCCCGACCTCGTCCTGGCGTCGCGGCGGCGCGACGCCGTGGCCCGGTCGGCCGGGTCGGGGTTAACGCTGGCACCGCCCTGGCCGCTCCTCGGCGTTACGCCGTGGCCCGGTCGAGGACGCCGTGGCCCGCCAGCCAAGCCCGCACCGAGCGAACGTCGGTGAACCGGTGGGACCCGAGGCCCACCGCCCGGGCCCCGGCCACGTTGGCCCGGCGATCGTCGACGAACAGGACCTGAGATGCGGGCAGTTCCACGGCGTCCAGGAGCCCCGCGTAGAAGCCGGCATCCGGCTTGCGGACCCCTAGCTGGTGGGAGGACACGACCTGCTCCACACGCCCGTCCAGGTGGTGCTCGACCAGTTCCTCGACCCACACCGGGTAGTTGGTGGCCGCGACCCGCACGACCCGGCCGGCCAGGTCATCGAGCAGGTCCGCCATCCCGTCAAGCCAGGTGGTACGGGCTCGCCGCTCACGGTGGAACGCCGCGGGATCGACCTCGATCCCGGCGTGGGCGAACGCCGCCCAGTACTCCGGCTCGGTCAGTTCTCCGCGTTCGAACGCCGGGTGGACGTGCGGCGGTCGCCGTGCCGCGAGCTGGTCGAGCGTCAAGCCGGTGGCGGCCCAGAGCGCTTCCCGGAACGGGTCGGCCAGCAACGTGTCCATCACATCGAACGCCACGGCCCGGATCATCCACCCCTCCTGATCGCGGCGGCACGGGGCCGCCGGCGCCGCCCAGCATGCCGGCCGGGTCAAGGCAGCACCAACCGTCGGCAGGAGGCCAGCATGCCGGTCCCGGCCGTTCGACGCAGCCGGCCGATCGCTCGCGTAGCGTTCGGGCCGACACTGGGCCCATCCGCCTCGACCCGAGAGCCTGCCGTGAGCGACCTGCGCCAGCACCTCGACGACCTCGTCGACCGACGACGCGAGGACCTCGTCGACCTGTCCCACGCGATCCACGGCGACGCGGAAGTGGGGTTCGAGGAACACACCTCCTCGCGTCGCGTCGCCGACGCGCTGCAGGCGGGAGGGTTCGAGGTCACCCACGGCGTCGCGGACCTCGACACCGCCGTGCTCGCCACGGCCGGGTCCGGGGAGCTGACGATCGGCATCTGCGCGGAGTACGACGCGCTGCCCGGCATCGGCCACGCCTGTGGACACAACGTCATCGCCGCAGCCGCTGTCGGCGCCGGCCTGGCGCTCGCGCAGGTCGCGGACGAGCTCGGCCTGACCATCAAGGTGCTCGGCACCCCGGCGGAGGAAGGCGGCGGCGGCAAGATCCTCATGATGCAACGCGGGGCCTTCGACGGGCTCCACGCCGCGATGATGGTGCACCCGGCGCCGTTCGAGTTCCCGACGATCCCCTGCCTCGCGGTCCAGCACTTCAACGTCAACTACACCGGCCAGTCAGCGCACGCCTCGGCGTTCCCCCAGATGGGTCGCAACGCCGCGGATGCCCTGACCGTCGCCCAGGTCGGCATCGGGCTGCTGCGCCAGCACATCAGCGCCACGGACCGCATCCACGGCATCGTCACCGACGGGGGCGATGCCCCCAACATCATCCCCCACCGCACCGCCGGCCAGTGGTACGTCCGCTCGGCGTCGCTGACCGAACTCGCCGAGCTCTACCCCCGCGTCCAGGCCTGCTTCGAGGCGGGGGCGATCGCGACCGCGACCGAGGTGAGCTTCGACGAGCCCGGGCCGGCCTACTCGGAGTTCGAGCCGGATGTTGACCTGCTCGCCGCCTGGACGCAGGAGGCGACCGCGATCGGTCGGGTGCTGCCGCCGGCCGATTCGCTGGAAGGTGGCTTGGCCGGCTCGACCGACATGGCCAACGTGTCGCTGGAGATCCCCGCGATCCACCCGATGCTGGCCATCGACTCCGGCGGCGCGGTCAACCACCAGCCGGAGTTCACCGCCGCCTGCATCACCGACTCCGCCGACCGGGCCATCCGCGACGGGGCCGCGGGCATGGCCCGCACCGCGCTGGTCGCTGCCACCGATCCGGACGTCCGCGAACGGCTGCTCCGTCGTGCCTACCTGGCGTCGGCCACCTGATGGACCCGGCGGAGGCACACCGGGCCGTCTACGAGCAGCTGGGCGGGACCAGCGACGATCCGTCGTTGCGCTGCGACGGTTGGCAGGTCGACGGCGACACGGTCTCGCTGCACTACACGATCGACGGGCTCGCCTCGGTGACCGAGACCGTCCGCTTCCCCGACGTCGACCTGGCCGCGCGGTTGGGGCCAGCGACCCGCGGCGCGCTGGACGTGCTCCACCTCGCCGCCTG
>SKNP01000499.1 GCA_007120485.1 Nitriliruptoraceae bacterium | reverse complement strand
CGCCTCTCAACGTCCCCCGGCGAGCAAACGCCAGAGGCGGGGATTTTCCAGCAGGTACAGGCGCTGGTCGCAGAAGTGCATTTCGTGGTTTTTTACCGCCGCAAGCGCAAGCAAGTGTCTGAGCATGGCTTCATCCTCGAGCGCATCGATCTCGTTCCATGCCGACTCGGACAGGCCGATGCCGTTTTCCCGGGTTACCCGGTACAGCTCGCCGAGGAGCTCGCTGCGTGTTTTCGGTGTGGCGACTACCGGCGTGGACATGTGCTTGCTCCGGATGAGCGCGCCGATCTCGCGAGTCGCATCTTCCACCCCTGTGTAGTGGACGGTTTGACGCGCAATCTCCGCGCGAATCGCTTCGGCGCCATCGGAACGATCGGCATCGGGCGCCGCCGAACCCGCCGTCGCCGAACCCGACGCCGCCTCGGAAAAACGCTCGGTCGCATCCGACAAACCGTCGAACTCCGCGCCGATCGGACCGTTCGGATCGCCAATTTTTCTGCGGACCATGCGGGCAGCAGACAACACAAACAGATCAACGATTGCCGACCATGACGTAACTATATTATAATTACTTCCAAAGAGAGGTGACACATGCGGGTTTCGGTGGTCCCGATTGGTAACTCCAAGGGCATCAGGCTTCCTAAGGCGATTCTTGAACAACTCCAAATCTCCGACGAAGTTGAACTGGAGGTCGAGAACAAGCGAATCATCTTGCGACCAATCAAGAAGAATCCTCGATCAGACTGGGAAGAAGCGTTGCAGAAGATGAACGAGAATCAGGAAGACAAGCTTCTCATTCCGGAGACAGGTACGGAAGAAGGTTTCGATTGGGAATGGTAGTCAATCAGTATGAGGTGTTCCTGATTGATCTCGATCCGACGCGAGGGCAAGAAATGCGGAAAACGCGTCCTTGCTTAGTTGTCTCACCGAATGAGATAAACCGCGCAATCGCTACAGTGATAGTAGCTCCCATGACGACGAAATCCCGCGACTATCCAACTCGAGTGAGGTTACGGTTCCAGGGGAAACAGGGTTGGGTAGTGCTGGATCAAGTCAGAACGATCGACAAGACGAGACTGGTGAAGAAGTTGGGAAAGATAACGGACGGCGAGATCGAACAGGTGAAGGAGATCCTCCGGGAGATGCTTGTTGACTGAATGACATACTCGGCATAGAGCTTCACCCCGCACGCGTTTTCGAGTTACAAAGGCACGGCATCGACGAAACGCCTCACAGAGAACCAGCAAGCTATCCGAATACCGGAGACCCGAGCCATGACGATCACCTATGACAGAAAGACCGACACACTGAGCCTCCTCCTGCAGGAAGACGTGAAAGTCGCCGAGAGCGACGAAGACAAGCCCGGCGTGATCCTCGACTATGATGAGTTCGGAAACATCGTATCACTCGAAATCCTCGATGCCTCCACACGGGTCACCGAAGCGAGCAGGATCGAGTACGAGACCGCCGGCTGACGCCGTACACCGTGCAAAACGCCATTGGTCTTTCGCATTCTTGTATTCTTGCTGCCAGGCGTTCATATTCAACTCGAGATCGCGCCGCCGCCTTCTACGAAGATGCGCGGCTACATCCGGCCCGTCGCCAACGTAAGCACCATTATCAAATATGGATTCTCCCGGCAGATATACATTCCGCATGACGTTTAACCGCACACGTTGAGAACGCGCGATGTGTCAAGATTTTGGGTCCCACGATGTGAGGACGCGGGGGAAAAGGCCCGACCGTGTCAACAGCGGCTTAAAAGTTCCGGTTTTCAGCGGTTTCGGAGTTCCGCTTTTTTGGGGTTTCTACAGGGTCAACGACCCCGATTTTCATCCGGTCCTTCATCCGGTATGAGTCTCCTTTGAGGCTAAACACGTGAGCGTGATGCAGGAGGCGATCCAGCGTGGCGGTCGCGATCGCTTCGTCGTTGAGAATCTCAGCCCAGCGACCGAACGCCTTGTTTGTCGTCAAGATCATGCTCCCGTGTTCGTATCGTGCGTTCACGAGCTGGAAGAACAGGTTGGCCTGCTCTCGGGTGAGTTCTTCGTAGCCGACCTCATCGACGAGAATGATGTGAGGTTTGCGCAGCCACGTCAGACGTCGCTTTAATCGTCCCTGCTCCCGTGCCCGAGTGAGATCCTCCATGAGATCGATGCAGCTGGTGTACCAGGCGGTGTGGCCGGTCATACATGCCTTGTGGGCGAGAGCCAGCATGAGGTGCGTCTTACCCAGTCCGCTCGGGCCCATGAGGATGAGGTTCTCTTTGCGGGCCACGAACGCCAGGCTGGAGAGTTCGGCCAGCTGCCGGCGGGTCATGCCGCCGTTGAGCCAATCGAGTTCGAAGTCCTCTATCCGCTTGATCGCCGGCATTCCCGAGAGCTTCAGGCGGCTGCGAGCGGCGCGCTCCTTGCGGGGTAGCGACTCGATCTCCATCAGGTCGGCCAACGATTGGGCAAGCGAATTATCCTGGCGTGTCTGGGACTCGAGAAAGCTCTCAAGGCCCGCGGCCATGAACTCCAGGCCCAATTCACGCATGCGCGTTTCCACGGTCTCAACGATGGCATTCATGCGCTGCACTCCGTGATGTTGTCGTAGGCGGCCGGATGCCGGGTCTCAACCGCTGTTCCACGCAGACGCTGAAATGTCTCGGTTTCGACCTCAGGCGGTTGCCCGGCCGCTCGATCCGACTTCGAGGCGTTCTCTCGCCTCCAGCGCTCACGCAGAGACCGGGTATCTTCTTCCCGGCGATCGATACGACGCGAGCGTGGCCGGTGTAGCTTCATCGAGCGAATCACAGCACCTTCATGCTCGATAGCCGCCTCATTGCTCACCGTATCTATCTTGAGAGCAACGATTTCTCCGATGAGCTCTGCTGGAACGCTGTAGCGGTTTGTCTGCCAGGTGATCATCCCTTCTGCGGAGACCACCACGTCTTCGGTGTGGCGAACATCCGGTGCGGCCTCCGCAACCCATGGCAGCATCAACGGCTTCTCCTCGGCGAACCGCTGCCGTCGGCTCGTTCGCAGTCCGCCGATTTGCCGTTCATCAATATCGATAAGCCATGCCGCAACTGCGTCGTTGAGATCGGCGAGTGTCGTTGCTTGTTCTCCAGCCACACGGGGAAGGAAGTTATGTGCGAGGTAGCCGATGAAGCGTTCTACCTTGCCCTTTGTCTGGGGACGTCGGACTCGGCAGCGCCGTGGTGTGAATCCACAAGCGGAGGCGAGCTTCAAGAGTCCGGGATTGACCATCCACTGCCCCGAGACGTACTGCCAGGCGGTCTTCATGTTGTCGTAGAGAATCTCTCGCGGTACCGCCCCGTACCAGGCAAACGCCAACAGGTGCGCCTTGAGCACCGTGGACAGCTTCATATTGGTGGTGAACAACACGAACGGCTTTCGGCTGTATCCCAGCACCATCACGAATGCGTAGAGCTTGATGAGCTCGCCCTCGATGTTCCATCGACCGCATTCCTTCCAGTCCACCTGCGCCTGCAGTCCCGGTTCGGTCTCATACCGGCGTACCGCCTTCGTCGTGATGCGCTTGCGAACCTTGCGGGCGTAGTCGCGAACAATCGTCATGCCACCGGTGTATCCGCGACGCTGCAGCCGCTCGTACACCGGTACCAAATTGATAAAAGGATCGTCTTCAAGTAGCTCATCAATGAAGGCGTAAAACGGTTCGAGTATGCTCACTCGGCGTTTTCGTGGTCTTGTCCCAAAGTCGGCCTTGAGATACTTTCTTACCATACGGTCGCAGACACCGAGCTTTTCAGCGATGTCTTTCTGTGAGTGGCCGTTGTTGGCCATTATTCGGGCAACATGCATCCGGTCTTCCTTTCGGCACATATCCGGGGTGGGCTCCTTTCAAGGTGTAGGTTTGGTTACCCAACCAAGATAGGCGGTCCACCCTTTTTGTGCTACGAAAGCGGAACTCTTATTCCGCTGAATTCCGGAACTTTACCACCGTTGCTGACACGACCGTTCGTTCTGCGATTCGAAAGCTTCAGTTGACCGGCATATGCGACGAGGCTACAGTGAACTCAGCATGTGGACGAAAGCCGATACCGAGGAAGTGGCACGACGCAGACTGCGAAAATACGCCCGGTATGAAGCGGAAATGGAACGGCGGCGCGAAGAGGCCCGCGCCCATGCGCAGGAACTTGCCACGGAGATCGGTGAGGCTGACGAGTCGGTGAAACGGATATGGGGCTTCGGCTCGGCCTTCGACAGCCGATTGCCGTTCCGCGAGCGGTCCGATATCGATCTCGCGGTTGAAGGGGGCTCGACCCTGGCCTGGAAGATCAGTCAACGGTCCCGGTGGAAGGTGGACTGGATCGAACTTTCGGACCAACGCGAATCGATGGTGAAGGCGATCGTTGAATCGGGGGTGCTATTGTATGAGCGATCGTGATCGTCTGCGTCTTCTGCGCGCGCAACTGGAAGAGGATTAAATGGCCACAATGGCCATCGCATACCTTCTTCATAACCTCTACACGGCCATAGAGAACTACATGGTGCGAATCGCGAAACATTTCGAGAATACGCTTGAGGATTCGTCCTGGCACCGGGAACTGATCGAGCGCATGAAGATAGAAATCCCGGGACTGCGGCCGGCGGTTATCACCGGTGAGCTCGAGGAGCCTCTCGATGAGCTCATCGCTGCGGAAGAATAGTTCCCAAAGATTGATTTCCCACAGATTGATGGTGTACTCGGCCTGTCACCCCGTGCGTCGGCGGCCCTGCGCGGCGATGCGAATCCGCCGATGATGGTCGCGAGTGTGATGGCAGCCTTGAACTTCGTCCCACCACCGGCTGCATCCGGCCGGCCCGCGAATGCCCGGGTGCCGCAGGCGCGACGGGCACATCACCCATCCAATCCTCCCTCCTCCCACCCGTTCGGGTGATACCCGACACGCTCCGCGGGCTGTACCTTCGACCTGCACACTGACATGAAAAGGAGGGTGCAATGAGTAATCTAAAGAGCCTTTCCGACGATCTTGCGAAACTGGTGGACTCACTCTCGGCACATCTGCTGCTGCTCGGCGGCGACGGCGTTCACGAGAGAACCGCGTTCCGCTTTGACGACGAGCACTATCTGACCTACGCGTGGCAGGCCGACGAGGGCGATGAAGTGCAGGTGAGAGATCTATCCGGCGCCGGGCACACGCTCACCGTCAGCGGATTCGACCCGCTCAGCGGCCTCGCCATTCTCGCCGCCGCGCCCGCGGAAACCGGCAGCAAAAGCCCAACCGGCGCCGTGAACCACGCGGCAGTCCCGCGCGTCGGTGAGCTCTCCGTCGCGCTCGCCTATCCATCGCCCGATGGCGTCGAAGCCCGCCTGGCGATGATACGCTGCGTCGGAGGAAGCGCCCTCGTCGGCATGGGAAGAACCGTTTCCTCCTATTTTCAGACCGATGGACATCTGCACCGCGGCTTCGCCGGGGCTCCCGTCTACACCGTCGAAGGACAGCTTCTCGGCATGCTCGCTCCCGCCGGACGGGGCCGCCGCGAAGACCTGATCGTCCCGGCATCGGAACTGGCGACGATGATAGAGCGGATCAAGCGGGGAGAGGCCGAAAGCCGCGCGTACCTCGGCGTGAACACCCAGGGGGTCGAGGAAGGTCTTCTGGTCACCGGCGTCGAAGCCGATTCGCCGGCGGCGCAGGCCGGCATACGAACCGGTGATCTTCTCGTATCGTTCGGTGGTGATACCGGCCTCCAGGTCCCCGAAGATCTGTGGGCACTGCTTGCCGCGCGAAGCGGTGGCGATGTCGTCGAGATAGCGCTCGAACGGGGAGGTACACCGCACAAGGTAGAAGTCACCCTCGCCGCTCGCAACGTGGCGGAACACAGATACCTGCGTGCCGGCGGCCACGGACATCGTCACGGTCGCCACGGCTACCGCGGCCGGGGCGGCGGCGGCGAAGCTCGTCACGGCCGCCCCAAAGGACGATACCAGGCTCGACACCGCGGCGGGCCGGACCGCCACTATGGATGAGAAGCCGGCGCCCCGGAACCTGCAACTGCGACTGTCGCTCGACGACCCGGCACTCGAGGCCGAGGTCCGCGATGCTCTGACCGGCGAAGCGGCCTTCGAGCTGCTCGAGCCGGAGGACGATGCCGACCCCGCACGACCGCTTGTCGTGCTGTCGCAGGCGCAGTCTCGGGAAAACCCGCTCACACACCGGGAGACCGAAGTTCTCGAGGCGGTCGCCGACGGGCTCTCAAACCGTGAGATCGCCGACGTACTCGGCATGAGCGGGAACACGGTCAAGTTTCACCTGTCGTCGATCTACGAAAAACTCGACGCGGACAACCGCACCGATGCCGTCCGTGCAGGCATACGGCTCGGCATTGT
>SKNP01000407.1 GCA_007120485.1 Nitriliruptoraceae bacterium | reverse complement strand
TCAAGGTGGTTCGCGGATCGCTGCCCGGCCGGGTTCGACGGCCGCGATGGGGTCCGCCCGTCGAGGAGCGGATGGATGCCGACGTACGAGTACGCCTGTCGGGACTGCGGTGAGCACCTCGAGGTCGTGCAGTCGTTCCGTGAGGACTCACTGACCGAGTGCCCCGCCTGCCAGGGCTCGTTGCGCAAGGTCTTCAGCGCGGCGGGGATCATCTTCAAGGGCTCCGGCTGGCACAGCAAGGACTACTCGAGTAGCCGCAGCGGGTCCTCCTCCGGCAGCGACGGCGACAGCGGCTCGTCCAGCGACGGCGGCTCGGAGTCCTCCTCCAAGGACGGCGGCACCAAGGACACCGCGTCCGGCTCGTCCAGCGACGGTGGCTCGTCCGGGTCGGGCGCATCCAGCGACACGTCGTCGGGTAGCTCCTCCACGGGCAGCGCTTCGTCGGGCGGTTCGTCCTCGGGCAGCTCCTCGTCCGAGAAGGCCAAGCGCACGGCGTAGCCGCCGCGCAGCCGCGCACCACCACCCGGCGTGATGCGTCCACAACCGGCCGAGGATCCGCAGCCACCTCGACGTTCGGGCGTGGTCTGCTTGCCACATGACCTCGCACCCCACGTCACGGTTCCCCTGGCTGACCGGACCGCCGGTCGAGCTGCCCGGCCCGCTCGACCGGATGGCCGAGCGCTGGTGGGCGGCCCGTCCGCGGACGCGGACGGTGCTCGTCCTGGCCGGGCTCGCCGCCGTGCTGCTGGCCGGTGTCACGCACGCGGCCAGCGATCCGCACGGACCACCGACCTCCGTGCTCGTCGCGGCCGAGGAGCTGCGACCGGGTGACCGGGTCACGTCAGCGGTGGTGACCCGCGCGACCTGGCCGGCCGGGTTGGTCCCGAACGGTGCCGTGACCGACGTCGGTGGGACCGTCGCCGCGCTGTTGCCCGCCGGCGCGGTGGTCACCGACGCCCACCTCGGTGACGGTGGTCTCGCCGCCGGGGTCGAGCCGGACCGCGTCGCGGTCACCGTCCCGCGGGAGCTGCTGCCGGATGTGCGGGCCGGGTCGCGGCTCGACGTCATCGGGGCCGATCACGACGGGAGCGTGGGGACGTTGGCGCCGGACGCGGTCGTGGTCGGGGTCGACGAGGTGGACGTGTGGCTGGCCGTCCCACCGGACGCCGGACCGACGGTCAGCGCCGCAGCGGCGCAGGGCACGATCGCGGTGGTGATCCGGCCGCCGTGAGGCGCGATCGCCGCGCGGCACCGTCACCGGCGCCAACCAGCCACCGTGCGATCACCCCCGCCGCTCGGCCTCCGCAGCGAACTGCCGAGCCATCCGCGGGAAGATCAGCCCGTGGAACGGCACCAGCGCCAGCCAGTACAGCCGACCCCACAGGCCCCGCGGATGGAACCGCGCCCGCTGGGTGAGCAGGCTCCCGGTCCCGTCCGGTTCGACCCGGAACTCCAGCCACGCCTCGCCGGGGACCTTCATCTCCGCCCGCAGCCGCAGCAACGTGGGGCGCTGAAGCGCCTCGACCCGCCAGAAGTCCACCACCTCGCCGACCGCCAGCTCATGGGGGTGCCGGCGACCGCGGCGAAGCCCGATGCCACCGACCAGCTTGTCGACCGCACCACGGAGCGCCCACAGCCAGTGGACGGAGCGGTAGCCCTGGTCGCCGCCGATGCTGCAGACGGCCGCGAAGACCGCGTGGGGTGACGCGTCCGCGTGGACCTGTCGCTCGTCGGCGAAGACCGTGCCACCCGACCACGACGGATCCTCCGGTCGCGGGTCCTCCGGCGTCGCCTCGTCGTCGCGATCGTGCTGCGCGGTCGGCGCTGCCGCCATCGCGGAGCCGCCGGCGCTGGCCCAGGTGGTCGCCACCTCCAGGTCCTGGATGCGCGACAGGGCGAGTTCGACCGCGTCGCGGAACGGGACCGTGTCGTGCGGGAGCAGCCGGTCGACGGTGTCATCGCGGACGACGACCTCGTTCTCCAGGCTGTCGATCAGCGGCCGCGCCAACCCGGTCGGCAGCGGGGTGACCAGGCCGATCCACAACGACGACAGGCGCGGTGTCAGCAGCGGCACCCGGACGATCCGTCGGCGCCGCAGTCCCGCGACCTCCGCGTAGACGTGCATCAGTTCCTCGTAGGTCAGCACGTCCGGGCCGCCGACCTCCAGGATCCGCCCCGCGGTCCGCGGCTCGTCGAGCACGTCGACGAGGTAGCGCAGCACGTCACGGACCGCGATCGGCTGGCACCGGGTGGTGACCCACTTGGGCGTCACCATCATCGGCAGCACCTCGACGAGGTGGCGCAGCATCTCGAACGATGCGCTGCCCGAGCCCAGGATCATCGCGGCGCGCAGTTCGGTGACCGGGATCGGGCCGTCCGCCAGTACCCGGCCGACCTCGTGCCGAGACCGCAGGTGATCGGACAGCCCGCCGTCGTCGTGGCCGAGTCCGCCGAGGTAGACGATGCGCTGGACGCCGGCCTCCTCGGCCGCGTCCCGCAGGTTGGCGGCGGCGTGAGCGTCCCGCGACTGGAAGCTGCCTTCGGCGTCCATCGAGTGGACGAGGTAGTAGACGACGTCGACGCCGTCGCACGCCGCCCGCAACGACGGCGCGTCGAACACGTCAGCGCGGGCGACCTCCACCTCGGCGCGCCAGGGCCGGTCGTCGAGCTTGGCCGGGGTCCGGGCCGCGCAGCGGACCTGGTGGCCAGCGGTGAGCAGGTGGGGGACCAGACGGCCGCCGATGTAGCCGGTCGAACCGGTCACCAGCACGCGCATGGGTCGACCTCCTCGTCGCTCGGGTTCGTGGCGGTGCCCGTCCGCGGACCGTGACCGGGGTGTGTCACCCGCCGCCGCTCCCGGCGTCCGACGGGGCGGTAGCGCGGTCGGCGCGGTCGGCTGGCGCGAGCACCTCCTCGAGGAACGCGGTGATGCGCGGGTAGGCATCGATCCGGTTGGTGAGCTTGGCCAGCCCGTGCCCCTCGTCCTCGTAGACGAGCAGTTCGTTGCGCACACCCTGGCGTTCGAGCACCTCGTGGATCTGCTCCGCCTCCGACAGCGGCACGCGCGGGTCGTTGGCCCCGTGCACGATGAACAGGGGCGCGCGGATGTCCTCGACCCGGTTGATCGGGGAGGCTTGCTCCAGCACCTCGCGGTGGTGCTCCAGCGAGCCGTACTCGCGCTCGCGGTACGCCCGCCGCCACTCCGAGGTGTTCTGCAGGAAGGTCACCAGGTCCGACATCCCGACGATGTCGACGCCGGCCGCCCACAGCTGAGGTTGGAAGGCGAGGCCGGCCAGGACCATGTACCCGCCGTACGAGCCGCCGTAGAGCGCGGCGCGGTCCGCGTCGAGGTCGTCGCGCGATCCCAACCAGCCGTGCAGCGCCGCGAGATCACGGACCGAGTCCAACCGCAGCTCGACGTCGTCGAGGTGCTGGTAGCGCCGTCCGTAGCCGGTCGAGCCACGCACGTTGGGCGCGACCACCGCGAACCCCCGCGCCACGAGGTACTGCGTGATCGGCGCGAACGAGGGGCGGTACTGGCTCTCCGGACCGCCGTGGATGACCACGACCACCGGGAACGGACCGTCGCCGTCGTGCGGGGTGAACACGAACGCGGGGATCGTAAGCCCGTCGAAGGAAGGGAACCGGACCAGTTCGGCGTCGACGAACGCTTCCGGGTCGACCTCGCTCGGGCTGACGGTCAGCCGCTGGAGCGCACCGGCATCGGTGTCGTAGCGCCAGGCGTCGCCGGGCTCGACCGGCGAGGTGTAGCCGAACGCCAGCCAGCGGCCGTCCTTGGAGAACCGCAACCCGTCCGCGACGCCGTCGCCAGGCAGCGGCACGGTGGCGGTGACCTCCAGGGTGGCCGGGTCACGCAGCTGCGCGCGGGTGCGTCCGTCGTCGTTCCAGGCGACCAGCAGGTGGCGTCCGGTCCAGTCCACGCTGCAGCCAGCCGACCAGCCGGGCTCGACCACGTACTCCCAGGCACCGTCGGCGGTGCCGCGCGCGATGCCGGTGAACTCCCGGCCGACGTCGGTGGCGAAGAAGAACGCCGAGGTGTCGGGCAGCCACGACGGTGAGCCGACGTTCGCGCTGCCCTCGTGGGGCGCGAGCTCGACGACCGCGTCGGCGTCGGCGTCGACCGGCTCGTCGCCGAGCTGTTCCAGGTCGACGAGGTGGAGCCGGTTGTCGCCGGCGTTGGTGGTCATCTCCGTCACGGCCAGGTAGCGCGCGTCCGGCGAGAACCCGCCCGGCTGGGTCCAGCCACCGGTCGCCATGACGCAGCGTTCGTCGCCGGTGGCCAGGTCACGGATCCAGGTGTCGAAGGCGACGCCGTCCCGCCGGTTGGTGGCGTACGCCAACCATCGGCCATCCCGTGAGACCCCACCCGGTCGGTGGATGTGCTCCTCGTCCACCACCAGCGCGTCCAGGTCGTCCGGGCCGCCGAGGGGGCTCGCCGGATCGTCGGGGGCGGTGAACAGCTGGTAGCGCTCGTTGCCCCCGACGTCGGTGGCCAGCAGCAGGCGGTCACCGCCGGGTGCCGGCTCGCCGACGCTGGCGGGGAGGTAGCCGGCACCGACCGGCTCCTCGAAGTCGGTCAGCTGTTCGAGCGCCTCAGCGACCACCGGCAGCTGCGCCCCGTCCAGGTCGAGCCGGTGCACCTGCGCGGTACCCGGTAGGTCGGAGGAGACCACGAGCTTGTCCCCGTCGGGGGACCAGCTGGACGGCGAGGCCGTGCGGATCTCGAGGTAGGCGCGGATGTCCGGATGCGATGAAGTCATGCGAGCGAGGGTAGGGGCCGACCGCCGACGGCGATCCGGCCGATGGCGACGTCTGGCCGGGCCTCACCCGTCCCGCCGGGGCCCTCACGCGGCAGCCGGAGACCACGCGGCTGGCCGAGCCTCACGCGGCAGGCAGAGCCTCACCCGGCTGACGGAGACCACGCGGCAGGCGGCGTCCTCCGCGGTCGGCGAGACCCTCAGTCGGTCGGCGGGGGACGGAACGCGTCGAGCGCGATGTCGCAGACCTCGTCGAGGTCCGCGCCGCTCGGCACGTCGCACTGCAGGCTCCACAGCGCCCCGACCTCGGGGACCGGGACGAACCGTTGCCGCACGTCGCGTTCGATCAGCTCCGCAGGCAACGTGAAGGCCAGCTCCGCCACGGCATCGACCTCCGGGCCGGGGTGGTCGACCACGTCCACGTCGGTGACGTCCGAACCCTGCGACTCGAAGATCCCGGCGTAGATCTCCGCGATCGCCTCGGCATCGTCAGGGTCGACATCGAGGTCGAAGGGGGTCAGGTTGACCTGGAACGAGACCACCTCGTCGGCGTCAAGGCCGACCGCCTCACCGGGAGCCACGGCCATCGCCCGGATGTTGGAGACGTCCGGCTCCAGCGGTACCAGCCGCGGCTGCCAGAACTCCCACCAGTCGGTGCCGTCCGCGACGACGAACAGCGGGTCGAGATCCTCACCGACCCACCACACGGCCGCTTCCTCGGGTGCCCCCAAGACGTAGGCGCCGGTCGGTTCGTCCTCGACCAGTGCCGCCGTCCACCCCTCCGGTAGCGCGGCCTCCACGTCGGCGGCGAGCTCCTGGTCGGCGCCGGCCGGTGGGTCGTCCGGTGCGTCGTCAGCCTCCGCGTCGAGGTCGTCGTCCGCCTCCGCGCCGGGATCGTCGTCGGCCTCCGTGCCGGGGTCCTCGCCGGGTGCGTCCTCGCTGACGTCGGTGTCGGGTGCATCCTCCGAGGGGTCACAGGCGACGAGGAACAGCGGCAGGCACGCCAGCGCGGCGAGCGTCCGGACCGACGCCCACCGACGTCGGGTCGATCCGGGGGCACAGCTCGGCATCGGTCCTCGTGATCGTCGGGGCCCCGCAGGGTACGTCGGAACGAGCGGGTGACCGGCGCCGTCCGAGGCGGTCGCATGGACCCGGATGCGGCGCTTCCGTCGCCTCCGCCCCCGACCGAACGGTTACGGTGCCGGTCCCGAGCGGGAGCACGTCGAACTGGCCGAGAGCGGCAAGGATCCGGTGTCGGCGGCCGTACTCGCGGGCGGCCGCTCGGCCCGCATGGGTCACGACAAGCGCCGGATCGAGGTCGAGGGCGTCCCGCTGCTGCTCCGGGTCGTGACCGCGCTCGCTGCGGTCAGCGACGACGTGCAGGTGATCCTGGCCGACCCGGCGGATGTGCCGATCGTGGAGGCGCTGCTCGACGGCATGGGGGCGCGTGATCAGCTGCGGATCACGCTCGACCTTCGCCCCGGTGAGGGACCGGTTGCCGGGCTCGAGGCTGCGCTCGCCGGAGCGCGGCACGATGCGGTGCTCACGGTCGCCACCGACCACCCGTACCTCGAGCCGACGGTCCTGCGAGGCCTGGTCGCGCTGCT
>SKNP01000158.1 GCA_007120485.1 Nitriliruptoraceae bacterium | reverse complement strand
GGGTGGACGCCTACTGGAGAGACCGCACGAACCGAAAGGCCGATCCCAAGGCTGCTCGGGAGCGCTACGGGCTGACCCGCAAGCAGATCGAAGCGGCGGCGAAGCAGCATCTGGACGCGGCGCCGCACCTGATGCGGGGCTGCACGAAGGCGCTGGGGTTGCACCTGGCCGACACCGTCTGGACCCAGGTCGAACGCCACCTGTTCGCCGACACGTCTGGCCACCGACACGGCCGCCCCAAGACCAGCCGCTGGTTCGACTTCGTCCGTGTCCCCGGACGCGCCAAGAGCCACACCAGGCCGCGCAAGTGGGAGACGTTCCGGCTCCACGGCTCGGTGGACGCGCACCGGGCAGCGTTCGCCCGCGGCGACGGTGGCTTCTACCAGCCGCGCCGGATGCCCAAGCCCCGCCCCGACGGGTCGTGGTGGGGATACGACGGCCCTCTGACGGTGGTGGCGACCGGCCTGGGGGTCGGCGAGCTGGTGCTGCCGGTGCGGTTGCCGGCCGCACCGTGCAACCAGGCGCACCTCGACCACCACCTGTCGGACCCGTCGCGGTGGCACAAGATCGACCTCGTCCGCCACCGCGACCCCCAGGCGGCGGGCGGCTGGCGCTACGAGGCCCACCTGATGGTGCTGGTCTGCCCGTACGTCGCCCCGGCCACCGTCACCCGCCGGCAGGCTGCACCGACCGACCGTCGCGGCGGGGTGGACGTGAACGTGTCCAACGTCACCATCGCCTCCCACCACGACGGAGACCACCTCAAGATCGACCGGGTGGCACGCGACGCCGGCCAGCGGCAGGCCACCACGCGGGAAGCCAAGAAGACCCGTGACCGGCAGAAGGCTCTCGACCGGTCACGGCGGGCCAGCAACCCGGACCAGTACCAGCCGTCGAAGGCGCAGAAGCGAGAGCAGCGACGCCGGGCCGACACCGGGCTGCCCGCACGAGAGTTCACCCCTGCCAGCCCGCGCAAGGCCCGCACGGACGGCAGACCCGTCCGCGCCTACCGGCACGACGCCCTGTCCCGCACCTACCGGAAGGGGCGCGCGCAGGCAGCCGAGGGCGCTGCCGGGGTGGCGCGTGCCCGCCGTGACCGCGCCCGCAAGGTTGCCGCCGACCTGATCGTCGTCCACGGCCCCAACCTCGTCATCGAGGACGGCAACCTCACCACCTGGGCGCGCCAGTGGGGCCGGTCGCTGCACGCATTCGCGCCCGGCACGCTCATCGCGGCACTGGACCGTGAGGCACGCGCCACCGCCGACCAGAACGGCGTCGACGGTGGGGTGGAGCGGGCGTCGACCCGCACCACGGCACTGTCGCAACGATGCCCCTGCGGCCACCGCGCGAAGAAGTCGCTCGGGCAGCGCACCCATGCCTGCTCGGCATGCGGGCTCACCGGCGACCGTGACGCCGTCAGCGCGACGCTGGCCGCGTTCGTTGACGTCGCCCCCGGCAAGCCCGCCACCGCCCGGCTGGACCGTAGGTCTGCGCGAAAGGCGTTGCAGCACCCGGCCACCTGGCACACCCTCAACCAGACTTCCCAACGTAAGAAGGGCCGGCAAGACGGCCCGTCAGCGTCAACCGCACACCCACCCCCGCACCAGCCTAAGGCTGGTCGGGCTGTGGAGCGGCCACCCGCCACGGCGGGTTCTGCGCGACGAACCCCGGCACGGCACCCGCACCAACCCTCCACGAGCCCGCCACGGGCCGCGGGAGCACGGACGGGCCTGCGAACCGGAAGATCACGTCGTGACGGCGCCAAAGCGCCACCATTACGGGACATCTCTTAGCCGCGACGACGAAGGACGTCCACCGCGTACTGGCCCGCCGAGACGTAGTACAGGACCGTGCTGACGGCACCGGTCGCCCACGCCAGGAGGTGCAGCACCGGCTGGGGATCGCTCGCGCCGTCGCCCACGATGGCCGCGACCAGGAAGGTCGGCAACGCCCACATGAGCCCGAACGTGGCGGCCTTGCCGATCCGGGTCACCTGCGGTGGGTCGCTACCACGGACCAACAAGGCGGCGCCGACCAGCAGGACCCCGACGTCGCGGGCGAGCAGCACCACCAACGCCCACAGCGGCAGCAGGTCGGCCAACACGAACCCGATCCCGACCACCACGAACAGGGCCCGGTCGCTGATCGGGTCGAGCAACACACCGAGCCGGCTGACCTGATCCAGCCGCCGGGCCAGGTACCCATCGAGCCAGTCGGTGGCCGCGAAGATCGCCAGCAGCACGAACGCGCGCAGGTAGCGGCCGTCGAGCAGATCCACGAACACGAACGGCAGGACGGCGATGCGCGCGAGCGACAGCGCGTTGGGCACCGTCAGGATCCGGTCACTGGCCTCCTGCGGACCGTCCTTGGCCCCGATGTCGAACACCCGCATGGCCACCCTCGGACGCGTCGTCGGACCGCGAACGGTAGCGGTCCCCGACGGCGCGTCCGGGCGCCGAAGCGCCCGGACGTGTCGGTCGGGCTGGCCGGACTTGAACCGGCGACCCCTCGTCCCCCAGACGAGTGCGCTACCTGACTGCGCCACAGCCCGGAACCGGTCATCGGACCGGATGCTGCCGTCCCGGGACACGGCCACCTGACGTGCGCTGGCGTGGGACCGTGATCCGGCCGGGACCGGACCGACCCCGAAGGGCCGGAGCGGCGCACGCTACCGCCTGGACCTCGACCCGGCCAACCGGCGGCGTGTGGACGCGCGTCGCTCCCGCGGCGCCGGTGGTCGGTCATCGATCGCGAGCGGCACACCGGTGAAGTCGTGCGCCTCACGGATCGCCCGCTCGAGGTAACGGCGGTACCCCGGCGGCAGTTGCCCGTTGGCGAACACCACGAACCGTGGCGGCCGCGTCTCCGCCTGCGTCGCGTAGCGGATCTTCAGTGGACGGTTGCCTCGACGCGGTGGCGGGTGGTGGGCGACCGCGTCCGCGATGAGGGTGTTGACCTGGCGGGTCGGGATCCGCCTGCGGTAGTTCTGCCAGATGGTGCGCAACTGCGGCAGGAGGCGTCCCGCTCCCCGACCCGTGGCCGCGGAGACGTTGACCCGTGGCGCCCAGGCCGCGAAGGACAGCTGACGGTCCAGTTCACGTTCAAGGTCGTACCGACGCTGCTCATCGACCAGGTCCCACTTGTTGCACACCAGGACCACGCCGCAGCCGGCATCGCGTAGCAGGGCGGCCAGGCGCTGGTCCTGTTCACCGATCGGCTCCGAGGCGTCGATGACGAACAGCACCAGGTCGGCCTGCTCGATCGCCCGACGGGTCCGGTCGACCGAGTACAGCTCGGTGTCCTCGCCCTGGCGGTACCGCCGGCGCATCCCGGCGGTGTCGACGAACACCCACGGTTCGGTCAGCGTGCTGCCATCGGGCTGCGGCGCGCCCTCCATCTCCACCAGGGTGTCCACCGCGTCCCGCGTGGTGTGCGGCACCGCGTCCACGATCGACCGCTCCTCCCCCAGCAGGCGGTTGAACAGCGACGACTTGCCCACGTTGGGCCGCCCGACGACCGCGACGTGCGGGATTGCCGAGTCGTCCGGCAACGTCGTGGGAGCCGGCGGGAAGCGGTCCACCGCCGCGTCCAGCAGGTCACCGACGCCACGGCCGTGCTGGGCCGACACCGGGTAGGGGTCCCCCAACCCCAGCGTGTACAGCTCGTGGACCAGCGGCTCCTGCTTGTCACCGTCGACCTTGTTGGCGACCAGCAGCACCGGGATGCCCGAGCGCCTCAGGGAGCGGGCGTACCGCTCGTCGTCCTCGAGCGCGCCGACCGTGGCGTCGACGACGAACAGGACCAGGTCGGCGTCGGCGACCGCCGACTCGGCCTGTTCGACGATCCGTGCGGCCATGCCCTCAGCGCCGTGCTCCCAGCCGCCGGTGTCGACCACCGTGAACGGCCGGTCCCACCAGGTCGCGAGGTGCTCGGTCCGGTCGCGGGTGACCCCCGGTTTCGACTCCACGATGGCGACCCGGGCACCCAGGATGCGGTTGACCAGGGTGGACTTGCCGACGTTGGGTCGACCCACGACCGCGACCCGCGGGAGCGCGTCGCGCACCGCGACGGGGTCGTCGTCGGCGTCCAGGGCGGCGTGATCGACGCCGGCGATCGTCTCCAGCACCCGCTCGACGACGGCGTCGACCACGTCGTCCTTCTGCAGGTCGGTGGTGTCGAACACCCACGCGTCCGGGGCCGCCGTGAGCGGGGATGCCTCGCGACCGCCGTCGGCGTCGTCCCGCTCCGCCAGCTGGCGCGCGAGCACCTCGAGGTCGTCGCGACCGAGCTGTGCGGCGCGGCGGGCCGCCCGTTCCTCGACGCTGGCGGTGAGGAAGACCTTCACATCGGCGTCCGGGGCGACCACGGTGCCGATGTCGCGGCCCTCCATCACCCCGCCGGTACCGAGCGCCTCGCGTTGGACCTCGAGCAGCGCATCACGCACCGCCGGATGCGCCGACACCTCCGAGACCGCCCGGGTGACCTCGTCGGCGCGGATCTCGTCCTCCACGTCCTCGCCGTCGAGGTAGGTGCGGTCGTCCTGGCGGACCACCTCGGCGGCCGCGACCACCAGGGCGCAGGCATCCGCGTCGGCGAGGTCGACGCCGCGGCGCAGGCACGCCAGGGCCCCCGCGCGGTACAGCGCACCGGTGTCGACGTGCGGCAGCCCGAGTTCGTGGGCGACGTCGCGGGCCACCGACGACTTGCCGGAGCCGGCCGGACCGTCGATCGCGACCACGACACCGGCCAGCGCATCGCCGGGGTGGACGTCGTCGTCGAACGCCACGTCGTCCGAGCCGGCGTGGTCATCGAGGCCGGCATCGAGGCCGGCATCGTCGCCGAGCTCCGCATCGCTCCCGAGGCCCGCGTCGTTCCCGAGCGCCACGTCGTTCCCGAGGACGTCGGGGTCCTCGGGGTCGGTGGCGCCGACGTCGTCTGACGGTCCGGTCACGGGCGGATCCCTCTCGTGCTGGCGCGGCTGCGGTCGTGCGGTCGCGACCGGACGTCGTGGGGCCGCGACGGGACGCCTGGCGGTCACCTCGCGGCCGCGTACCGGTCCGGCACGACGGTCGCACCGACCCGATCGCGGCGCGTCCACCGCCACCCGGCCGATGAGGCGAGGCTAGCTGCCACCGTCCCCCGCAGCGGCCGGCGCGGCCCGCAGTTCGTCCAGCACCTCGAAGTAGGTGGGGAAGGTCTTGGCGACGCACCCAGGATCCACGATCTCGATGCCGTCCGCGACGAGACCGAGCAGGGCGAAGCTCATCGCCATCCGGTGGTCGTCGTAGGTCCGCACCGCCGCTGCGGTCGGTCGCCCCGGATGGATGACCAGCCCGTCATCCTCCGCTTGAGCGTGGATCCCGCACCGCTGGAGTTCGGTGACGACCGCTTGGATGCGGTCGGTCTCCTTGCCCCGGATGAACCCGATCCCCGTGATCCGGGTCGGCCCGTCGGCGAACACCGCGGTGGTCGCCAACGTCTGGGCGACGTCCGACATGCGGCTGAGGTCGATGTCGATGCCCTCGAGGTGCCCGGTGCCGCGCACCTCCGTGCCGTGCGCATCGACGGTCACCTCCGCACCCATCCGCTCCAACACCCGGGCGAAGTCAGCGTCGCCCTGCTGGGTGTCGGCGGTCAGACCAGCGACCCGGACCCGTCCACCGGTGATCGCGGCCGCAGCCAGCAGGTAGCTCGCTGCGCTGGCGTCCGGCTCGACCTCGTAGTCACCGCCTCGGTAGCCGCTGCCGGGCACGACGAACCGGAACGGATCGGGTCGATCCACCTCGACGCCGAACGCGGCCATCGTCGACGTGGTCAAGGCGACGTACGGCTCGGAGACCAGCGGGGTGGTCAGACGCAACTCCAACCCCCCGCGCGCTCTCGGCCCGGTCAGCAGCAGCCCGGAGAGGTACTGGCTGGACACGTTCCCGGTGACCGGCACGGTCCCGCCCTCGAGCCCGTCCCCGACCACGGTGATCGGCAGGTGGCCGGATCGCCCCTCCTCGACCACCTCGACGCCGAGGTGGCGCAGGGCGGCGATGGTCGGGCCCATCGGACGTTGGCGGAACGGGGGCGCGCCGTCCAACCGGAAGCGGCCGTGTCCCAGCGCGAGGACGGGCGCCAGGAACCTCGCCGTCGTCCCGGACAGCCGCACGTCGATCTCGGCCTGCGAGACCGCGAGTACGCCGCCGGTTCCCTCGACCTCGATGCGCTCCGACGTCGGATCGGCGCGGACCCCCACGCCGAGCGACCGGAGGCCGGCCACCATCGCGTCGGTGTCGTCGGAGAACAACGCGCCGTGCAGGGTGGAGTCCCCGTCAGCCAGCGCGGCCGCCACCAGGGCACGGTTGGTCAGGCTCTTCGAACCCGGGACCCGGACGGTCACGTCCGGCGGCTGCGCCAGGGGCGTGACGGGTCGACGTGTCGGCAGGCTCATCG
>SKNP01000503.1 GCA_007120485.1 Nitriliruptoraceae bacterium | reverse complement strand
TGCGACCACTGGTCGTAGAACGGCTCGTACTGCTCGGTGTTGGCCATCCAGAACGGGTTCTCCAGCACGACCGCCTCCGGGTCGACCGGGGAGATCAACGTGTCGACGATCTGCTCGCGGTTGATGCCGAGGGCGATCGCCTGACGGACGTAGTCACGGTCGAGGCCATCGACGAGCGTGTTGAAGTCGATGTGCTCCCAGACCGGACCGAGTCCGACCTCGTAGTTGATGCGGTCATCAGCGCCGTCGAGCTGATCGACCAGCTCGATCTGCGGCTGCGGGTCGTACATGTCCAGCTCGCCACCGAGCATCTGCTGGGTCAGCGTGGTGGTATCCGGCACGTAGCGCATGATGATCTCGTCGAGGGCGACCTCGTCACCCCAGTAGTCATCGTTGCGCACCAGACGCAGCTGGGTGCCCTGGTCCCACTCGTCGAACATGAAGGGGCCACCGGAGATCTCCGGGAACTCGTCGTTGAGGACGGTCAGGAAGTCCTCGCCCTCGAGCTCGTGGGCCGGCAGGATCTCGCTGAACAGCAGCTGCCACGCACCGTAGGGCTCCTCGAAGTTGAAGGTGATCGTCTTGTCACCGTCGGTCTCGAAGTCCTCGATCTGGTCGTAGCCCGCGGTCGAGGTGATCTGCGCGGCGACGTCCTCGTCCTCGGTCATGATCGTCTCGAAGGTGAAGATCATGTCGTCGACGGTGATCGGCGTGCCGTCGGACCAGTCAGCCTCGTCACGGATCGTGTAGGTGACGCTGAACGGGTCCTCGGTGGTCTCCGCCTCACCGTCGATGACCGACGGCTCGAAGGAGAAGTCCGGCTGGATCGTGTAGGCGCCGGGCCAGACGTTGGACGAGACCTTCGAGGTGACCAACGAGTTGCCGTCGATCAGGAAGCTGTTGAGGATCGTGGGCTCCTGCTCGTCACCGAACAGGATCGTGCCGCCCTCCGCAGGTGCGGCGTCCTCGTCCTCCTCGACCTCCTCGTCAGGGTCGTCGTCGGGCTCGTCGTCGACATCTTCCTCGACGTCCTCGACATCGTCCTCGGGTTCCGCATCGTCGACGTCCTCGTCCGCACAGGCGGCGAGGACGAGAGCGAACGCGGTGAGCAGCAGGGGCCAGCGCCAGCGCCGGCCGAATGATGACCGCATACCTTGCACTCCTTGGGGTCCTGTTCCGGGACACCGAGCGGACACCGTCCGAGCACGGGGGCGCCGCAGCACCTCCCGGACCCGCCGCCGACCGCTGCGGTGGGGGGTCGTAGCTCGGCGCGTCTCCCACCCAACCAGCGGTGAGGTTGCACGCCGCTCTACTACGACCGCCGTAGGAAGCTAGCAGCCCGGAGGCGATGTTTCGGGCACCGTCCGGCGCCTGTCCGCCCAGCGGACGGTGTCCACACGGACAGCCAGCTCCACCGCCCCGGGGGTGACGGGGTGTCGCCCCTAGCGGCTGCGGCGGTACAGATCGGTCGGGGTGGAGTCCGCAGGCGGTCGCCGCGCCCGCAACGAGGTGTTCGGGACCAGATCGAGGATCGCGGCCACCGCGTCGTACTCGAGTTGGCTCTCCGCCTGGTCCGTCAGGATCCAGGTACGTCGTCCGTGGCCCTTCGCCAGGAGGCCGGAGGCCCCGATCGCGGTGGACTCGACGGGCTCGCCGCGGGTCCGCGCCCGCAGGTCCTGCTTGGCGTGTCGGCGGTTCTTCGGTGCTCGCGTGACCACCCGCACGTCCCGCCAGTCGAGGTGCTGGCGGCGTCCCCAGCAGACGCGGGTGAGGCCATCGGACGAGATGATGGTCCGGCGGGGGAACGTCGTCAGGGAGATGGCACCCGTGGTCACCCCGACCGCGACGAAGAGCAGGGGGATCGGCCGTACCCCGACCGCGTTCATGGCGATCGCCCCGAGCGCGACGAGCAGGATGGGGGAGAGCAGCGCCGTGACCGTGCCGAGCAACGTGCTGTGGAGCACGACCCGGGGGTCCGCGCTCTGCTCCTGCGGGCCGAGCGGTGTGGGCGACGGCGGCATACGACGTCTCGAGGTCGTGGCGGGACGCGTTCGGGATCGACGTGCTCGACGGTACCTGGGTCGGCGACGACCCCGCGGCTCGCGCATCGGTGGACCATGGGGGAGGAACCCTGCCCGCTCCGCCGCCTGCTCGCTACGATGACCGGGCGCGGGAGAGGGCCCGCAGGAACGAGGAGACCGTGGCGAGACGGAACGATCCGATCGAGGCCCTGCTAGGGCCGCTCGAGCAGGACGTGATGGATGTGGTCTGGCGGCTGGGTGACACCACCGTGCGGGAGGTCCACGGCGAGCTGGCGGCGACGCGTTCGATCGCCTACACCACCGTGATGACCACGATGACCCGCCTGGCGAGCAAGGGACTGCTGGCACGCGACACGGCGGGCCTGGCCCACCGCTACCGGCCCGCCGTCAGCCGCGACCACTACGCCCGCGACACCGTCGAGGACGTGCTGTCGTGGCTGCTCGACCGCTACCCGGAGCCGGCAGCGGCGTACCTGGCAGACGTCGTCGACGACGTCGACGACGTGACGCTCGACGAGCTGCGGTCGGCGGTGTCCCGACGCCGTACCCAGGAGCGCTGACCCGACGTGGACCTCGGCGTCCTCGTATCGTTACCGCTCGAATCCGTCGCGGTTCGAGCGGTGCTGGCCACCGTGGTGACGGTGGTGCTGGTCCGTGCGCTTCTGCGGCGTGGCTTGCGCTCGCCGCGCGCCCGGGTCGCGGCGGCTCTGGCGCCGGCGGCGGCGTTGCTGATCGTCCTCGTGCTGTCGGGCACCGGCTTGCGTCTGCCCACCCTGATGGTTCCGGCCAGCGGTATCGACGCGCTGGCCGTGCCGGTGGGCGACGGCTACCTGCGCTTCGCGCCGATCGCCGCCCCGCTGTTGGTGGGCACCTGGGCGATCATCGCCGGTTGGCGGCTGGTGCACCGGGCTCGGTCGGCCGTGCGGTTCCGACTGGGTGTCCGTCGAGCGGTGGCCGCTGGGTCGGCTGACCGGCGGCTCGAGCGGGTCGCGGCACGTGCCGCTGCGGTGCTCGAGGTGCCGGCGCCCGTCCTCGCAACGTTGCCGAGCTGTCCCGGCGGCGCGTACGTGGTCGGGCACCGCCGGCCGGTGGTGGTGCTCGATGCGGCGCTGGTCGCCGAGTTGGATGACGAGGAACTCGAGGGCGTGCTGGCCCACGAACTCGCCCATGTCCGACGCCGTGACACGCAGGTCGCGACCGCGCTGGGGGTGCTGCGGGATCTGACCTTCTTCGTCCCCGGTGGCGGTTGGGCCGTCCGGCAGCTGCACCGCGAACGCGAGCTGGCCGCCGACCAGATCGCGGTCAGCGCCACGCGTCGCCCCGGCGCGTTGGCCTCGGGACTGCTCAAGGTGCTCGAGCGAGGCTCGGTCGCCCCCAACGCCTGTGCCGCGTTCGCGCCGTCCGGCAACGTCGTCGACCGGGTCCGGCTCCTGGTAGATGACGATCCGTCGCCGACACCCCGCCGTCGTCGCTCCGAGACCGCCGCCGTTGCGGTGGTAGCGGTCGTGGCGGTCACCGGAGCGATCGCGATCCCCGCGTCGATCGCTGGTCCGGAACGGCAGCGGGATGCGGTCGCCCTGGTCTGGTCCGCGGCACCGCCGGTGGCCACCAGCGCGGTCCCGACCGGCGAGGCGCGCGCGTTCGACGTCTATCGACGCTCCACGTTGGACGTCGACGCGCCATCGGTGGAGATGCATGGCGTGCTCGACGAGCACAGCCAGGAGAACCGCCGCGGCGCACTGCGGGCCTGCGCCGACGACGACGTCGGCTGTCCGGTCCCGGACCGGTCGCCCAGCCTCGGTCTTGCGCCGCCGGAGATCACCGTGGACGATGCGGCGTCCGAGCGCTGGCAGGCGACACCGGTCGGCAACCTCGAAGGTGACAGCGGCTTCCGCATGTACTGGCTCGCCCGCCAAGCCAGGTGAGGGTGCCGGGCCGTGCCTGGTAGCCTCGGCGTCCGTCCGACCGCCGGCCGCCGGTGTGCTGGCCACGACCGCCCCACGGTCCCTCGAACCGCCCTTGGAGTCTCCCGTGATCGCCGCACTCGTCGTCGTCCACGTCCTACTGTCGCTGACGCTGATCGCGCTGGTGCTGATGCATCGCGGGCAGGGCGGTGGCCTGTCGGACATGTTCGGTGGCGGCGCCGGTGGTGGCCTGGGCGGCTCCGCGGTCGTCGAGCGCAACCTCGACCGGCTCACGATCGTCTCGGCGATCCTGTTCGGCGTCACGAACTCGGCGCTGGTCGTCCTGCTCTGATCCCGCGCACGTGGCGCGCACCCTGGCGGACGCTCGTCGGGGTCGTGGCGTCCACGGCGTTGCTGGCGAGCTGTACGGCGCCCTTCGACGCCGAGCCCCTCGATCCCGAGCCGGCGGAGCCGGTACCGCCGGAGCCGTCGCAGGAGGAAGGGCCGTTCGAGGGCGGCACGCTGCGCGTCGGGTTGTCGATCGACCCGGTGACGATCGATCCGCGGTTCCTGGTGGATGATGAGGGTGAACGCGTCGTCGACGCCCTGTTCGACCCACTGGTCCGAGCCGACGACGTCGGGCAGCTCCAGCCGGCAGCCGCACAGCGGTGGGAGATCGACGACGGCGGGACGCGCTTCACCTTCCACCTGCGCGATGCGGCGTTCCACGATGGCACACCGGTCACCGCGGACGACTTCGTGCGGACGTTCCAGCGCATCGCGGACGGCACCGCCGAGCCACGCTCCTACCTGTCGTACCTCCTGGCCGACGTGGTCGGGGCTGAGGATGCCCAGCGTGCCGGCGAGCCCCTGGACGGCGTCGACGCGCTCGATGATCGGACCCTCGAGGTTCGCCTGCAGCAACCGCAGCCGGGCTTCCTGCTGACGCTTGCCGATCCGAGCCTGGTCCCGACCCCGCCGATGGCCGAGGAGGACCTGGACGCCTACGCCCGCGAACCGGTCGGCAACGGCCCTTTCGCGATGGCTGGTCCGCGCGAGCCGGGCTCGTTCATCCGTCTGACCGCGGTCGAGGACCACCACGACCCGGCCTTGCTCGACGAGGTTTTGTTCACGGTCTACCCGGATGACGACGCCGGGGAGGAGCAGTGGCGCGACCTGCTCGACGGCCAACTCCACGTCGGTCGGGTGCCGGTCGAGCGGCGGGAACAGGTGATCGAGCGGTTCGGTCGTTCCCCGGACGGAGCCAGGGGCCCCGGGTTGGTCGACGGCATCACCTCGACGACCTACCTCTACGGGTTCGACGTCACCCAGTCCCCGTTCGATGACCCACGGCTGCGTCGGGCGCTGTCGATGGCCATCGACCGCGAGCGCCTGGCGGAGGAGACCCTCGACGGCACCCGCGCCCCAGCCACCGCGATCGTGCCACCGCCGATCCCCGGCGCGCAGCGGGGCTGGTGCGACCACTGCCAGCACGATCCCGAAGGCGCGGCTGACCTGCTGGACGAGGTCGTCGCTGACCTGCTGGCCGCCGAGGCGGAGGACGCTACGGACGACCGGCTGGACCCCGACAGCACGGAGGGTGAGGGCCCCGGCGACGACGGCGACGACGGCGACGACGCCCCGGCGGGTGAGGGCCGCGACGAGGGCGACGACGCCGCAGCGGGTGACGGCCCGAACGACGGCGACGCTGACGCGGAGCGCGCAGGTCCCCAAGACGATGGCGTGGAGGGTGGAGGCTCCGGTGACGACGAGGTGGAGGCCGAGGACCCCGACGACGATGGACCGGCCGGGGAGGACGGCGACGACGAGACCCGCGATCCGGTTCCACCGACCGACCGGCGGGGCGACGGTCTGGTCCCAGGGGATCCACGGACCGGTCCAGGGGCGCCGGAGGTCGACGCGCCAGCGGAGGTGATCGGGCCGGTCACCCTGACCTTCAACCGGGGCACCACCCACAGCCTGATCGCCGAGCAGATCGCGGCCGACATCGAGGACGCGCTGGACCTGGAGGTCGACTTCCAGGCGATGAACCTCCAACCGTTCGTCCGCGGGATCCGTGAGGGGGAGATCCCGGTGTTCCGCCTGGGGTGGGACGTCACCACCCCAGATCCCGGGGCCTACCTCCACCCGTTGTTCCACTCGTCGCAGGTCGGCGTGGACAACCTCAGCGGGTTCGAGGACGACGAGGTGGATGCCTTCCTCGAGGAGGCGCGGGCCGCCGAGGACGACCGCGATCGGCGGCTCGCCCTGCGGTCGGCGGAGCGACGGGTCCTCGAGCAGGCACCGGTGATGCCGGTGCTCTGGACCCGTCACCGTCTGGCGATCGCACCGATGGCGCAGGAGGTGGTCGTCGATCCCTTCGGCCGCTTGAACCTCACGGAGGTGTGGTTGGACCCGGACGCGGAGTGATCGTGACGGTGCCGTGCCACGTTGGCGACCTCCGGGCGCCCCGGATAGTCTCCCGCCCTCCGCAGGC
>SKNP01000473.1 GCA_007120485.1 Nitriliruptoraceae bacterium | reverse complement strand
GGACCACGTGCCGACCTCAGCGCTCGCGGCCCCCGTGGTCCTCCACCACGACATCGTCGGATCCGGCCTGCGGCAGCACCCATCGGCGGACCCCGATGGTGATCAGGGTCGCGGCGAACGCGCCGATGCCGATCACGACCCCGTACTCCACCCAGGTGGGGACGTAGAGCAGATCGAGCGTGAACGCCTGGCCGGTCGAGCTGCCGGACTGCCCCGGCGGCAGGTTGATCTGCGGCTCGTACATGCCCGGCATGAGGATGTTCACCCGCTTGGCGAACACCCCCAGGATCGACAGCACCGCGGCGGCCACCAGCAGCTTCGTCCGGCTGCGCAGACGCGGGTTGGCGTAGACGAGGAAGGGCAGCAGCACCCCGAGCAGCAGCTGCCCCCAGAACAGCGGTGCCTGACGGCCGGAGAACAGCATCTCCAACGGCGCGAGGTGGTAGTCGGTCTGGGAGGTGAAGGCGGTGACCAGTTCGGCCACGAGCAGGAAGAAGTCGACGGCGACGAACCAGGCGAGCAGCTTGCCGAGGTCGGCGAACACGTGGTGGGGCGGCCGCCAGGACGTGACCCGCCGGACGATCCAGGCGACGACCAGCACGAACGCGGTGCCGGACACCAGGGCTGAGGAGATGAACAGCGGGGCCAGGATCGCGGTGTTCCAGAACGGACGGGCGACGAGGAACCCGAAGATCCACGCCGTGACCGAGTGCACGAGCACGGCCACCGGCAAGGTCACCATCGCCATGATGCGCAGCCACCTGGCCATCGGCTGTGGCCGGGTGAGGATCCACAGGTCGATCCCGGCGATGGCCAGGTAGACCGAGATCACCACCATGTCCCACACCAGCGGGGACATCAACTGCGGTGAGACCATCATCTGCCACGCCATGAGTGGGCGGCCGAGGTCGGGGATGATCGACACCGCCGCCGCAGCGACCGCGGTGCCGGAGACGATCACGGCCAGACGGTTGAGCGAGTCCAGCCGGTGGCTGCCGACCAGTTCGCTACCAGCGACCACGATCAGCCCGCCGGCCGACACACCGACCAGGAACATGAAGACCACGATGTACAGGCCCCACGTGACGGTGTTGGTCAGCCCCGTCACCTCCAGCCCGGCGGTCAGCTGGTAGCCGAACGAGAACAGCCCGATCGCCAACCCGATCGCGAGGACCGCGTACCAGGCCCAGCGCGGCCCGCTGCGGCCCGTCTCCGCCGGCGAGGTCGGCGTGGTGGGAGGTGCGAGGGTCGTCACAACGACCTCCGACGTCGAGGTGGCAGGTAGCGGACCTTCGGTTCGGTGCCCTTCTCCCCCAGGAGCTGGTCGCCACCGCGGTCCTGGATCAGCTGGTTGATGTGGCTGTCGGGCGCGTTGAGGTCACCGAAGATGCGGGCCTGCGCCGGGCACGAGACGACGCACGACGGCTCCTGGTTCTCGGCGAGCCGGTGCACGCACAGCGAGCACTTCTCGACGCTGCCGACCGGCCGGGCATGCACCATCCCTTCCTCGACCCCGGTGGCTTTCTCGGGCTCGCCCCAGTTGAAGACGCGGACGCCGTAGGGGCACGCCGCCATGCAGTACCGGCACCCGATGCACTTGTCGGCATCGACCAGGACCACGCCCTCGTCGTTGGTGTAGGTGGCGGCGGTCGGGCACACCTTCTCGCACGGTGCGTCGTCGCAGTGCTGGCACGCCAGCGGCAGCCAGTCCATCGACATCTGACCGTGCTCGTCGACCGAGGGGGTATCGAGGTCATCTCCGCCGGTCAGGATTCGGTTCCACCACATGCCGAGCGCGACATCGTTCTCCGACCGGCAGATCACCGCGCAGGACCAGCAGCCGATGCACCGTTCGGTGTCGACGAGCATGCCCCAACGCGGGGACTCCGACCGTGCGTCGATCTCTCCCCACTCGCGTGACGCCGGCGGCAGCGCCTCGATCGCCGAGGTCCGTTCGACGGTCGCGGCACGCCCCTCGTTGGGGTCGTCGCCGGCGAGCAGGGTCCCAAGGACGTCGTTGTCACGCACGGCGCACCTCGCAGCGGCAGTCCTTCCACGGCGTCGACGGCGACCACATGTTGGCGACGTAGTGGATCTCGTGGATCGGGTTGACCTCGGAGGTGGTCAGCTCGTTCACGCCCTTTCCCGAGCGGAAGAACCGCGGCCACCAGCCCTCGTGCAGGGTCGCGGAGCCCGGTCTGGCCGCCTCGGTGACCTTGGCCCACGCACCGAGCTGGCCCCGGCCGTTGAACACGTCGATCTCGTCGCCATCGCGGATACCGCGAGCACGCGCATCTTCGGGGTGGATCATCACGCCCGGTCGGTTGCCGTGGATCTCCTGGAGCCACGGGTTGTTCGAGTAGGTCGAGTGGATCCGCCACTTCGAGTGGGGCGACAGCAGGGTCAGCGGGAAGGCTTGCGGGTCGTGGACCCCGTCGTCGTGCGGCGTCAGGTGGGTGGGGACGGTCTCACCACGCTCGAGGAACCGCTCCTCTTCCTTGTAGAACTCGATCCGGCCCGTCGGCACGAACCGCTGGGTGGCCTCGATCGGTGCCGGCAGGCTCCGTGGCGGGAACGGGACCAGCTCCTCGACCTGGCGCTGGAACGGCACCTCCGGATCGGGCACGTTGAGCCGCATCGGCCCCTCGCGCAGCCCCTCGAGGGTCATCCCCCGCGTCGGCCCGTCGGCGGTGTCGCCGGCGGCGAGCATCATCTCGACGGCGTCCTCGGCCGAGTGCGGCAGGACGTGCTCCTCGGCCAGGTCCGGGTCGATGCGTCGGAGGATCTCCTGCCACATCCACAGCTCGTCGCGGGACTCACCCACCGGGGGGATCGCCGGCTGCTGGATCTGGACGAACGGGTGGATCGGGGTCGCGGTGAGGTCGGTCTTCTCGTACCAGGTCGTCGCCGGCAGGACGATGTCGGCGTACTTGGCGGTCTCGGTCAGGATCGGGTCGGCGACGACGATCATCTCGAGGCCCTCGAGCGTCTCGTAGAGCCGGTTGAGGTCGGGGGACTGCACGAACATGTTGGCGAAGGTGCAGAACAGCGCCTTGAACCCGTGCTCCGGGTAGGGGATGTCCGGGTGCATCGTCTCCGTGCGACCCCGGAGGAAGTAGATCGACGGCACGATCGGTGCGCTGCGATCCTCCAGCGTCCACCACGGGGAGGTGTCGAGCCGGACCTTGTACTGCCCGACGTAGACGCTGAAGCCGCCACCGGAGCGCCCGATGTTGCCGGTGACGGTCGCCAACAGCGCGTAGGCACGGCCGATGTGGTCGCCGTGGAACCAGTGGTTGGAGCCACCACCCATCAGGATCGCGGCCGGTGACTCCGTCGCATAGGCACGTGCGGCTCGCCGGATCAGGTCCGCGGGGACCCCGGTGACCTCCTCGGACCGCTCGGGGCTCCAGCGCTCCACCTCGGCGGCCACCAGCGACCAGGCAGGCACGACCTCCACGCGACCGCCGTCGACCAGGTCGACCTCGAAGGTCCCGTCGAGCGCAGCATCGACGCCCTCGGGCATCCCCAGCTTCTCCGTCCCGAGCGCGGTGGGTCGGTCGGTGCCGTGATCCCAGACGACGTAGACCTCGTCGAACTCGGCACGCCGGCCCGTCTGGCCACGGTCCTCGACGCTGGCCAGTTCCTCCGCGCGGAGCCGCTTGCCCGTATCGAGACGGACCAACAACGCCCCGTCGGTGTAGGTGCGGACGAAGTCGAGGTCGGCGAGGTCCTCCTCCAGGATCGCGTGGACCATCCCGAGCGCGAACGCGGCGTCGGTACCGGGGGCGATCTGCAGCCAGCTGTCGGCCTTGGCCGCCGTGGCGGAGAACACCGGGTCGACCACCACCAGTCGCGCACCGCGGTCGGCGGCGTCGAACAGGAAGTGGGCGTCCGGGATGCGGGTGTCCAGCGGGTTGGCCCCGACGATCAACAGGAACCGGCTGTTGGCCCAGTCCTTGGTCTCGTGCTCGGCGTTCTGCACCCCGAAGGTGATGGGCATACCCATCGGCAGGTCGCCGTTGAAGTCGAAGCTGGTGCCGTGGCTCATGCCGAGCGTTGCGCAGGCGCGGTAGTTCGCGCCCTTGTGCACGTACCCCGAGCCCGGAACCTGCCCGAAGACGTGGATCGACTCGTAGCCGTACTCGTCACCGATCCGCGCGAACTCCTCGGCGATCCGGTCGAGGACCTCGTCCCACGTGGCCTCGCGGAACTCCCCGGAGCCCCGCTCGCCGGTGCGGATCAGTGGCGTCTGGATCCGGTCGTCGCCGTGGATGTTGTGGTGGAACGACAGCCCCTTCATGCAGCCACGGGGGTTGTAGACCTCGTCGGGGAAGTCCGCCGCCTGCTGGATCTTCACCACCCGGTCGTCCCGGACGAACGCGAGCTGGCCGCACGAGCCGGTGCAGTTGGGTGAACAGGTGGTGCGGACCACGCGGTCGACGCCGAGCGCTTCTTCACCCGTGCTGCTGGACTCGGCCGGCGAGGTGCTGGCGACCACGCCGGCCCCACCGGCAGCGGCGACGCCGGCACCGGCACCGAGGACCTGGAGCAGGCGGCGGCGCGACGGGTCGGGCGCCTGGTCCGCCGTGTCGGTGCCGTCGGCGGCCGGTCCCGCGGGATCCGTGCCGGCGGGGTCGGTGGCCTGGGACGGTCCGGGCGTCGTCATCGTCACCGCACCTCCGGGGTCGCCGGGCAGTGGCGATCCAGCATCAGGTGCCCCCACGACCCGCAGGCGCCGCAACGTTCGGAGGAGACGCCGCGCCCACCGGGGCGGATCGTTGCGGCGAAGGCACCGAGCCGCGTGGTCGCGACCCCGATCCCCGCGAGCAGCGGTGCTGCGGCCACCCCCTTCAGGAAGCGGCGGCGGGTCGGATCGATGGTCGCCATCGCGATCTCCCGATCGGAACGTTCAGTCGCGCAGTAAGTGATCTGTGGCGGAGTATCGGTCGGCACCGAGGCACTCGCTCGGGCCCCTCGTCACCCACGGATGGGACCAAGGTCCCTGCCCCCGCCGTCACGCCGCAGCGCGGCAGGACCACCGCGGCCTACGGTCGCCTCCCCGACGACCGGAGCACCGATGGAACGGTTCGCCAACCCCCTCCGCGGCCGGGGGATACCGGCCGACCGTGGCATGGCCCACGGCGAGGTCAGACACGACCCATCGGGCGTGCAAGCGCTGCTGGCACGCTGCCCGGTCGACGCACCGACGCCGCTGACGTCCGCGCGGTCGCTGGCGGCGGCGTTCGGTGTGGCGCGGCTGGACCTCAAGGACGAGCGCCACCGGATGGGCCTTGGCAGCTTCAAGGCGCTGGGCGCAGCCCACGTGATCGCCCGGATGGCGACCGACCGCGCGGACCGGCCCGGTCGACCGGCGAGCGAGGAGGAACTGGCGACCGCGCTCGAGGGCGAGGTGTTCGCCTGCGCGAGCGCGGGCAACCACGGGCTGTCGGTGGCGGCCGGTGCCGCGGTGTTCGGCGCACGGGCGGTGGTCTACCTCAGCGACGCCGTTGCGGAGGACTTCGCTGACCGGCTACGGCACCGGGGCGCCGAGGTGGTCCGTGCGGGCGACGGCTACGAGCAGAGCATGGCGGCGGTCGCGGTGGCCGCCGAGCAGCGCGGCTGGGTGCTGCTGTCCGACTCCTCGTGGCCGGGCTACGTGGACCTACCGACAGGGGTGATGGAGGGCTACCTGGCGTTGGCGGCGGAGATCGACGACGCCCTGGACCGCGCCCCGACGCACGTGCTGCTGCAGGCCGGCGTCGGCGGGCTCGCCGCGGCGGTCAGCGCGTTCGCGCGCGAACGGTGGGGCGAGGAGGTGACCATCGTGGTGGTCGAGCCCGCGGCGGCACCGGCGCTCCTGGAGAGCATCCGGGCCGCTCGACCGGTCACCACCACCGGACCGGTCTCCTCGATGGGGCGGCTGGACTGCAAGGAGCCGTCGCACCTCGCGCTCGGTGAACTCGCCCGTTCGGCCGACCACCTCGTCACGATCGACGATGCGGAAGCCGACGCCACCGTCGCCCTGCTCGACGAGCACGGGATCGCCACCACGGCGTCCGGGGCCGCCGGCGTTGCCGTGCTCCACCACGCGGGCGACCACCGCGAGGCGCTCGGGCTGGACGGTGACAGCCGCGTCCTGGCGATCATCACCGAGGGCGCGACCGACGCCGGCTGAGCCCGACCGTGACGTGCGGTCACCGGACGCCGTGAACCTGTCGATGGCGTCGTGACAACCACCGGTGAGAGCGACCGCACGCACACGCGCTCACCAGGAGGCCGACGACGATGCGGACCGTGCTGACCGCGACCCTGCTCACCCTCGGGCTGCTCCTCGCGGCCTGCGGTGATCCCGACGCGCCACAGGAGCCGACGGAAACCGGCACCGAGCGACCGGATGGATCATCGGAGGATGCCGCCAGCTCGGCGGGAGCGGGCGGATCGACCGACGACGCTGGGGATGCCGCCGGCGGATCGACCGACG